>NZ_JBQKKR010000012.1:0-73887 GCF_052116665.1 Dysosmobacter sp. Sow4_B12
CGGCTGCTTTTTGCATAATACCCGATCTCACACGAAGGGGCTCCCGCCCCCTCGTACTCCCCCTGCGTCAAAGGCGCCCTTCACTTTATCCCGGACGCTTTCATTAGGCGGGCAGCCGCTTCCCGGCTGCTTTTTGCATAATACCCGATCTCACACGAAGGGGCTCCCGCCCCCTCGTACTCCCCCTGCGTCAAAGGCGCCCTTCACTTTATCCCGGACGCTTTCATTAGGCGGACAGCCGCTTTCCGGCTGCTTTTTATATGATCCCCAAACATGCCGTCAACCGCTTTTCACCGGATGGGCCGCCCCGGGCGGCGCATGGCGGGCGACCGCTTTTTGATGCCGGACACCACACCCATGGCGGCGAACAGCGTCACGATGGAGGACCCGCCGTAGCTGAAAAACGGCAGGGTAATCCCGATGGTTGGCATGATAAACAAACACATGCCGATGTTGATGAGGGTCTGGAAAATGAGCATGGCCGCCATGCCCACGCAGACGCAGCAATAAAAGGAGGTCTGGGAATTCTTCGCCACCAGCAGCACCCGGACGATGATGGCGGCCAGCAGCGCCACTACGGCGAGACAACCCAACAAGCCCAGCTCCTCCCCGCAGACGGAGAAAATAAAGTCCGTGTGCCGGCCCGGCAGAGACCAGCTGTCGGCGCTTTGGGTCTGGGTGCCCTTTAGGTAGCCCTGGCCGAACCAGCCGCCGGCTCCCAATGTCAAAAGGGAGCGGTTCTGGTGCCAGCCCACGCCAAGGGGGTCGTAATCATGGTCGAACAGCGCCAGAAAGCGGCCCTGCATATACTCCGGCATGATCCCCAGCTTCCAGGCCGCCGCCACCGCCGCGGTGCCGCCGCCGATCAGCAGTGCGAACCACCGCAGGGCAAACCCCGCCACAAAGGCCATGCAGATGAAAATAAACAAAAACACCAGGCCGTTGCCCATATCGCCGGAGATCAAGAAATAAAACGCGCACATACCGATGGCGTGGCCGCCCACCATGAGCGCTGACGGGAAGGACCGCAGGTCCCGCTTTTCCTCCCGCAGCCACTCCAGCTGCTTGGCCAGCAGCAGCACGAAGGTGATCTTCACCACCTCCGCCGGGCCGATATTCACCGGAATTCCGGGAAACTTCAGCCAGGCCCGGTTGCCGCCCCGGCTGATGCCAAGGGGCGTCCGCAGCAGCAGGATGAAGCCGATATTGAAGGCCAGCACCCATTTCCACCGCTTCATCAGCACCTCCAGGTCCACCATGGAAAAAGCGATGTACATGCAGATGCCCAGCAGCATGGCCACGAACTGGACAACCACCAGCTTGTTACTGCCCAAATACCGGGTGGCGCTGAAGATCAGCACGATGCCGTACAGCGTGGCGACACAGCAAAGCCCCAGCAGCACCAGGTCGGCCTGCTGGAAAAAATCCGCGAGATTTGCTTTCAGTCGATTCAGCATGGGCATGCTCCGTTTCTTCAGAAAAGGTCAGATTTCAACGGATGCAGTATACCACAAAGGGCCGGACCTGTAAACGATGCAAATTTGTTTTTACAAATCGTTCAAATCATGATATGATGTGTATACTTATGAAGTTCGACAGAAAGGACTGCTGTTTTTGGAATATATTTCCCACAGCGTGGCGGAGACGGAGGATCTGGGCGCCCGTCTTGCCGCCGTGCTGGCCCCCGGTGCCGTGGTGGCCTACACCGGCGGACTGGGCATGGGCAAGACCGCATTCACCCGGGGCCTCGCCCGGGGCCTGGGCTGCCGCGGCCGGGTCACCAGCCCCACCTTCACCATCGTCAACGAATACGACGGGCCCACGCCCCTATTCCACTTTGACATGTACCGTCTCCCCGACGCCGATGCCCTGTTCGACATCGGCTGGGAGGATTACCTGGACCGGGGCGGCGTGTGCGCCGTGGAGTGGAGCGAGCAGGTGGCGGAGGCCCTGCCGCCGGAGGCAGTCCGCGTCACCATTGCCCGCTGTCCGGACCACGAGGACTGGCGGTCCATCACCATCGAAGGAGCAGACGCCCTATGAAAGTTTTAGCACTGGAGACTTCCGCCAAAGCCGTGTCCGCCGCCGTCACGGAGGACGGCAAGGTGCTGGCCAGCGGCTATCAAGACACCGGCCTCACCCATAGCCGTACCCTCATGCCCATCGTGGAGCACATTTTGAAAAACACGGACCTGCGCGTGCAGGACTGTGACGTCATCGCCGTGGCCGCCGGCCCCGGCTCCTTTACCGGCATCCGCATCGGTGTCTCCGCCGCCAAGGGTCTGGCCTTCGCGGCGGACAAGCCCGCTGTGGGCGTGTCCACCCTGGCCGCCATGGCCCGGAACGTGGCCTGGATGGACGGTCTGGTCGTCTGCGCCATGGACGCCCGCCGCCAGCAGGTGTACAACGCCCTGTTTCAAGCAGAAAACGGCCGGCTCACCCGGCTGACGCCGGACCGGGCCATTTCCCTGGAGGACCTGGCAGCCGAGATCAAAGCGGATGCCCGTCCAAAAATCATAGTTGGCGACGGGGCCCGCCTGTGCTATAATGATTTGTCGGAACGGGGCATTTCCTGCCGGATGGCGCCTGCGCATCTTGTCATGCAGAACGCCGTCAGCGTGGCCCTGGAGGCGGAGGAGCTGGCCGGAGCCGGCCAACTTCTCACAGCCCAGGAGCTGCAGCCCGTCTACCTCCGCCCCGCCCAGGCCCAGCGCCTGCGGGACCGTGTTTGAGTATTCATGCATTTTTCTATAAAATCACAAAAGGAGCGCGCGCATATGAGCGGTAAAGTACACGTCATGGACCATCCCCTGGTGGCCCACAAGCTGACCATCCTGCGGGACAAGAACACCAGCGTCAAGGATTTCCGGGAGCTGGTCTCCGAGATCGGCATGCTGATCACCTACGAGGCCACCCGTGACCTCCCCTTGACCACCAAGGAAGTAGAAACGCCTATCTGCAAGACCACCGCCCCCACGCTGAAGGGCAAAAAGTTCGCCGTGGTCCCCATTCTCCGCGCCGGCCTGGGCCTGGTGGACGGCGTGCTGCGCATGGTCCCCGGCGCCCGTGTGGGCCACATCGGCATGTTCCGGGATGAGGAGACTCTGGAGCCCCATGTCTACTTCTGTAAAATGCCCAAGGACATCGCCGAGCGCGACATCATGATCGTGGACCCCATGCTGGCCACCGGCGGCAGCGCCGAGGCCGCCATCTCCGAGATGAAGAAGCGGGGCTGCATCAACATCAAGCTCATGGTGCTGCTGGCCGCTCCCGAGGGCATCAAGCACATTCAGGAAACCCACCCCGATGTGGATATTTACTGCGGTGCCGTGGACGACCACTTGAACGAAAACGGCTACATCGTTCCCGGCCTGGGCGATGCCGGCGACCGTATTTTCGGCACGAAGTAAAATAGACCCGTAAATCCCCGGGGAAGCTTCTTTTGAAGCTTCCCCGGGGTTTTTGTTCCATTTAGGCCGCTTCAGAGCAGGCGGAACCAGCTCCGGTCACTTTCCAAAACACCTTCCCGCCGGAGCCTGCCGATCTCCGCAGAAAGACCGCTGCGTTCCACCTCCAGATAATCCGCCAGCTCCTGGCGGTCATAGGGGATGGTGAAGCTGCTGCTGTTGAATTGCTTTGCCTGCTGGTGGAGGTAGGTCAAGAGCTTTTCCCGGGTGGTGCGGCAGGAGACGACCTCCAGTTTTTTGTGAAAGGCCAGGTTCTTGCGGGCTGTCACCTGCATGAGGTTGAACAACAGCTGCTGGTGGAAGCCGCAGGCGCCGGAGCAGGGCTCCAGGATCCGGCGGCAGTTGAGAAGCAGCACCCGGGTCTCCTCCCGGGCCACCACATCCACCGGCAGCGCCTCCACACCCGCGCAGGCGAAAGACTCCCCAAACAGCTCCCCCGGCCCTACATCCGCCACGATGCTCCGGTTTCCGAAAAAGTCCACGCGGACGATCTGCGCCGCCCCTGCCAAAACGATGCCCATATCCCGCGCCGGTTCACCCTCTGAAAGGATCACCGTCTTTGGAGGATAAGCGGCCGTCCGTGCCCCCAGGCACTCCAGCAGGGACGCCAAGCCCTCCTCCCGGATGCCTGCAAACAGCGGACAGCTCCGCAGCACACTGTAATACGCCTCCATGGTCTCCTCCCCCTGTTGAAAAGTCACCGTGCTTTTATCATGTCCACTTTGCCGGAAACTACAAAAAGCGGCCTCTCCAAGCGGAAGGGCTGCTTTTTGCTTCTTACAGCACGTAAAAATAGACCGCCAAATAGTGGAAGAGGGAGCCGGCCAGAATAAGCAGGTGGAACAGCTCATGGAAGGTCCACTGGGCGCTGATATTGGGCTTTTTGACGGCATAAAATACAGCGCCCACGGAATAGCACACGCCGCCCAGGGCCACCAGCGTCAAGCAGGGCTGGCCCAGGGCCTTGAAATCCTCCCAGGCGAACAGCACCGCCCACCCCATGGCCAGATAAAAAAGCGTAGACAGCACCCGGGGCGCGTTCATCCACAGCAGCTTCACCAGTACGCCGGCGATGGCCACGCCCCAGATGGCCAGGCAGAACCGGGTCCCCTTGGGCTGGGGCAGCAGCACCAGGGAAAAGGGCGTGTAGCTACCGGCAATCAAGACATAGATCATGCTGTGGTCCATTTTCCGCAGCCGTCCCTTTACGCCGCCGCTGGAAGCGTCGCCGGGATAGTAATGATAAATGGCGCTGGCAGAATACAGGGCGATCATGGAAAGGCAGAAGCACATGGCCGCCGCCAGCGCCACTGTCGGCGCTCCCACCCGTATGGCGCGGATCAAATATAAAAAGCTCCCCGCGAAAGCAGCAGCCGCGCCGATGGTATGGGTCCCGCAGCTGACAGGGTCCTGGGCATGGGGAAAAAACTGATGCATAGTATCGTCTCCTTGAAACAAAAACCTTATTATCTAGTTTTTAAAACTATATTACACGGTTTCGTTTTATATTTCAAGCAGCATATGTAAATTTTCTGAAAAGTTCCCGCAGCAAAGAAAAAGAAGCGCCGAAGCGCCTCTTTTTTCTCAGTTCCAACATTCTGTTTTTCCCTCCAGGCCGATGTCGGCGGCCCGGAATACCGGGTTCTCTCCCGCCTGCCGCTGGCGCTGGTAGTCCTTCAGCGCGGCAATGGCGGGCTTGACCAACAGCAGGATCACCGGAATGTTCGTCACCACCATCAGTCCCTGGGTCACATCCGCCAGATTCCACACCAGGCTCATGCTGGCAACAGCCCCCACGAACACGATGGCAGACGCCGCGACCCGGAAGCCCGTCATGAACGTCTTGCCGGGCTGCCGCTTCATCATGAAGCGCAGGCAGCCTTCGCAGTAGTAGTAGTTGCCAATCAGCGTGGTGAAGGCGAACAGCGTCATGGAAACGGCGATGAACACGGGGCCAAAGCCGCCCAGAACATTCTGGAGAGCCGCCTGGACATAGGGTGCGCCGGCCAGCTCCTCCGTGGGGGCCACACCGGAGAGCAGGCACATGAAGGCAGTGGCCGTGCAGATGAGCAGAGTGTCCAGGAACACGGACAGCATCTGCACCAGGCCCTGCTTTACCGGGTGGGAGACATCCGCCGAGGCGGCGGCGTTGGGAGCGGAGCCCATACCGGCCTCGTTGGAATACAGGCCCCGCTTGATTCCGTACATCAGGCAGGAGCCGGAAAAGCCGCCGAAGATGGCTTTGAAATCAAAGGCGTTGGCAAAAATGGCGCCGAACATGGCGGGGACCCTGCCGATGTTCAGCAGGACGATGACCAGCGCCACCAGAATGTAAAGAACGCCCATCACAGGGACCATGACGCCGGTGACCTTGGAGAGGCGTTTGCCGCCGCCCATGACGCAGATCAAAAACAGCACCGCAAGAACCGCGCCCATGACAGCGGGGGTCACCGACGGGTCGTAGAAGCTAAAGCCGGCAAAGGTGGACTGCATGTTATAGGAGGCCAGGGCGTTATAGCCCACGGCATAGGTCAGAATGACGAACACGGCGAAGAGCACGCCCAGCCACCGCTGGCCCAGGGCGCTTTCCATGTAATAAGAAGGGCCGCCGTAGCTGGAGCCGTCGGGGTTTTTGCGCTTGTAGATCTGGGCCAGCGTGGATTCCACAAAGGCGGAGGCGCCGCCGAACACGGCGATGAACCACATCCAAAACACCGCGCCGACACCGCCCAGGCAGATGGCCTGGGCCACGCCCACGATGTTGCCGGTGCCCACACGGGAAGCCGTGGAAATCATCAGCGCGCCGAAGGAGGACACTGCCCCCTCCGTCTGGGGCTTTTCCCGGACCACGCGGATGGATTCCCTCACCATCCGAAGCTGCACGAACCGCGTGCAGACGGTGAGCACCACACCGGCCACCACCAAAAACAGCGGCACCCAGGGGGTATACAGGAAGTTGCTCACCTTGGAAATCACGTTGTCAATTGCTGCAGTCATTTCTCCACGCTCACTTTCAAACACATATCGTCACTATTTTATCTGATTTGTGGAAAAATGCAAGAGAAATTGTTCGCGTGTCAAAAACAGGTAATTTTTTACTTCAGCGTTTCCCTCTCCGGGTCAAAGGTCAGGCAGCTGCCGGCGCCGTCCACTGTCTCACAGAACAGCTGCAGCTCGTCGTCCTCCTGCCACTCCAGGCCCCAGATGGCAGTCTCCAGACCGTCCCAGTCCTGGAGGTCGTACAATTTGCCGCCGGAGCCTTCTCCGCTCCTCCGCCAGCCCACAGCGAACTCTGTGGGCACATCCGTCAGGAATGCGTCCCATACGCCATCCGCCGACCAGACCCGGTACCGGGCTGTGTTGGATGCCAAACGCTCCGCGGTCATCCGCTCCACGGTTTCCACCAACCTGGAGTCCGCCGTCCCCATGGGCACCAGCCAGGCCAGCTCCTTGTCTGCGTACCGCTCCGCGGTCTCCCAGTCGGAGCCGTTGGAGAGGTACAGGTCCTGCCCGTCGGTGACAATGTAGGAAAACCGCTCCTCCGTCACCTCATCTCCCCCGTTCCACATGCGCCAGAGGAAGCGGCTGTTTTCATAGACGGCATCGATGACCATGACGGCCCCCTCGCCGTAATCCTGGACGGTGCGCAGCTGGCAGGGAACGCCCAGGGACACCTTGCGTAAAAAGGCCTCCAACGCCTCCCCGTTCTCCACACCCTCGTTGGTGAACACCATGTCACCCTCCGCCGCCGTGGCGGCGCCGTAGTCCCAGGGCAGCGTTTCCAAAGACGCAAAGCCATAGGGCGTTTCGGCGGAAATGGCGGCGCCTTCTTTTATCCGAAACTCCGCCGCGCAGGTCTGCCCCTCCACCTCTTTCACGACGCGGTAGGCGCCGTCACAAAAATCGTGGTCGTACATGCCCAGCCAGCAGCTCAAGGCAATGGTCTCCCCGGCAGGCACCAGAAGGCCCTCCATGGTCCAGCCGGTGTTTTCCTTCACAGGCAGGGCCTGCCATGTTTCATCCGCCGCCAGGCGTTCCACCTGAACCTCCCGGCCGGTCATGATCTCGGTGCTGCCGCGATTTTCCAGCAGATACCACACGGTCTCCACAGACGGGTCATACTCCTCCCGCTCCGTGGTCAGCGCAAAAGCTCCGCTGTCTGCCGCCGGGGCGGCTGGCTCCTCCGCTGGAGGGACAGTCTCTTCCACAGGCCGCGTCTCTTTCTCCTTAGCCCCGCATCCCGCCAGCAGCGCCAGTGCCAGCAACAGCGGCAATAATCGTTTCATCTTCATCACCTCTTACCCATTCCGACGGATACCGCCGGAAAAAGGTTCCCTGCATCTGGCAATGTGTACAAAAAGAGCCAGAATTTTTTTCAGCTTCCCTGCTTGCATTTTAGCATCCCATCCGCTACAATACAAGTACAAGCAAAGAATGATAGCTGCAACGTAGTGCCGCGCGCACGGGCTGACACCTATCATTCCTTATTTTTTTGATAGGTGTTTCAAACCAAAGCCGGTTTGGAGCGCCTTTTCTTTTTATCCTGTTTAAAAACATAAGGAGGCTTTTCATATGATCTTACTGGCAAACGGCAAAGTCATCACCCGGGACAGTGAAGGTGCCGGCTACCTGCCCGACGGCGGCGTCGTTACCGACGGCGGAAAGATCGTGGAGGTCGGAAAAACAAGCGAATTGAAGGCCAAGTATCCCCAGGCCGAATTTGTGGACGCCAAGGGCGGCGTCATCATGCCGGGCCTCATCAACGCCCACACCCATATTTACTCCGCCCTGGCCCGGGGACTCGCCATCAACGGCTACAACCCCACCAACTTCTACGAGGTGCTGGATGGCCAGTGGTGGTACATCGACCGCCACCTGACCCTGGAAGCCACCCGGGCCAGCGCCCAGGCCCTGGTCATCGACTCCATCAAGCAGGGCGTCACCACCATTTTTGACCACCACGCCTCCTTCTGCGAGATCCCCGGCTCCCTCATGGAGATCGCCCAGGTGACAAAGGACTTTGGCATCCGGGCCAGCCTCTGCTACGAGGTCAGCGACCGGGACGGCGAGGAAAAATCCATCCAGTCCGTCCAGGAGAACAAGGACTTCATCGACTACTGTGAGAAAAACCCCAGCGACATGCTCAAGGCCATGTTCGGCGGCCACGCCCTGTTCACCATCTCCGACAAGACCTTTGACCGCATGAACGCCGCCAACGGCGGCCGGGTAGGCTACCACATCCATGTCTCCGAGGGCATGAACGACGTCTACGACTCCCTCCAAAACTACGGCCGCCGCCCTGTCCAGCGGCTCCAGGACCACGGCATCCTGGGACCCAAGACCATCCTGGGCCACTGCATCCACGTGAACACCGCCGAGATGGATATTATCAAGGCCACCGACACCATGTGCGTCAACAATCCCGAGAGCAACATGGGCAACGCCGTGGGCATCTCTCCCGTTCTGCAGCTCTATAAAAAGGGCATCCTCATCGGACTGGGCACCGACGCCTACACCAACGACATGCTGGAATCCATCAAGGTGGCCCTGTGCTCTCAGCGGCACAACACGTGCCTTCCCGGCGTGGGTTGGTGCGAGGTCACCGACATGCTCTTCAAGAACAACGCCAAAATGGCGGAGCGTACCGGCTTCCCCACCATGGGCGTTTTGAAGCCCGGTGCCGCCGCCGACGTCATCGTCATGGACTACAAGCCCTTCACCCCCTTCTCTGACGCCAACATCGACGGCCACATGCTCTTCGGCATGACGGGCCGCCAGTGCCAGACCACCATGGTCAACGGCAAGATCCTAATGAAGGACCGTCAGCTGGTGAACATCGACGAGGAAGCCGTCAACGCCCACATTCTGGAAGCTTCCAAGAAGCTGTGGGGCGAATTGAACCACTGCGAGTATTGATCTTGACTGGAGTATTTGAGGAGGAAAACGAATATGTCTGAACTGATGATCCCCATTCCCTTCCGGGAACTGATGACCTGGGTCACCACTGAATACCAGCGGGACGGCTCCGTGTTCGGCGTCCATAAGCCCTACAAGGCAGGCGTGAAGAAGCTGCCCATTTTCGGCGAGACCATCGAGACTCCCTTCGGCCCCGCCGCCGGCCCCAACACCCAGCTGGCCCAGAACATCATCGCCGGCTACTTCGGCGGTGCCCGGTTCTTCGAGCTGAAAACCGTCCAGAAGATGGACGGCGCCGAGCTTGCCGCCTGCATCAACCGGCCCTGCATCCTGGCGGAGGACGAGTGCTACAACTGCGAGTGGTCCACGGAGCTGTACGTCCAGCAGGCCTTTGAGGAATATGTGAAGGCCTGGTGCGCACTGAAGATCATGAGCAAGGTATACGGTCTGGGCGACCCCAACGGGTTCGTGTTCAACATGAGCGTGGGCTACGACCTGGCCGGCATCCAGGGCGAGAAGATCGACACCTTCCTCAATGGCATGATCGACGCCAGCTCCACCTCCATCTTCCAGGAGTGCATCCGGGTCTTGAAGGAGTTCTTCCCCGGCGAGAGCGATTATATCGACACCATCACCCCCCATGTGTCCGGCTCCGTAACGGTCTCCACCCTCCACGGCTGCCCGCCGGACGAGATCGAGCGCATTGCCAGCTACCTCATTGAAAAGAAGCACCTGCATACTTTCGTCAAGTGCAATCCCACCATCCTGGGCTATGAGACCGCCCGGTCCATTCTGGACGAAATGGGCTATGATTACATCGCTTTCGATGACCACCACTTCAAGGAGGACCTCCAGTACACCGACGCCGTGCCCATGTTCCACCGCCTCCAGGCCCTGGCGGACGCCAACGGACTGGAATTCGGCCTGAAGCTCTCCAACACTTTCCCTGTGGACGTCAAGCAGAAGGAACTGCCCAGCGAGGAGATGTACATGGCGGGCAAGAGCCTGTTCCCCCTGACCACCACCATGGCCGCCCGCATTGCCAAGGAGTTCGGCGGAAAGCTGCGTATCTCCTACGCCGGCGGCGCCGACGCCTTCAACATCGACAAGCTGTTCGCCTGCGGCATCTGGCCCATCACCATGGCCACCACCGAGCTCAAGCCCGGCGGCTACCAGCGCTTCGTCCAGATCGGCGACAAGCTGGACGCCATGGACTTCAAGCCCTTCACCGGCGTGGATGTGGGCGGCATCGAGGCCCTGGCCCTGGCGGCCCGGTCCGACAAGTACCACGTGAAGGCCGTGAAGCCCCTGCCCCGGCGGAAGCTGTATGAAAAGGTCCCCTTGATGGACTGCTTCACCGCTCCCTGCAAGGGCGGCTGCCCCATCCAGCAGGACATCCCCGAGTATATCGAGCTGTGCCGCAAGGGCCAGTACGCCTCCGCCCTGCGGCTCATCATCGAAAAGAACCCCCTGCCCTTCATCACCGGCACCATCTGCGCCCATCGCTGCCAGACCAAGTGCACCCGGAATTTCTACGACCAGTCTGTCCAGATCCGCGCCACAAAGCTGGTGGCCGCTGAAAAGGGCTATGACGCCTACATGGCCAAGGTGAAGGCCCCCGTGCCCGTCACTGACGGCCGCAAGGTGGCCGTCATCGGCGGCGGCCCCACCGGCATGTCCGCCGCCTACTTCGTGGGCCGGGCCGGCATCCCCGTGACGCTGTTTGAGCGGTCCGACAAGCTGGGCGGCATCGTCCGCCAGGTCATCCCCGCCTTCCGCATCTCCGATGAAGCCATCGACAAGGACGTGGCCCTCATGGAGAAGATGGGCGTGGACGTGCGGCTGAACACCGAGGCTCCCGCGGTCAGCGAGCTGAAGGCCCAGGGCTATACCCACATTTTCTTCGCCGTGGGCGCCTGGAAGGCCGGCCGGCTGGACATTCCCGGCAATGTGGTGCCCGTCATCGGCTGGCTGAAAGACATGAAGGCCAGCAAGGAAGTCTCCCTGGGCCATGTGGCCGTGGTAGGCGGCGGCAACACCGCCATGGACGCCGCCCGCGCCGCCCTCCGGGCCGGCGCCGAGTCCTCCACTTTGGTCTACCGCCGCACCCGGAAGTACATGCCCGCCGACGCCGAGGAGCTGGAGCTGGCCATCGCCGACGGCGTACAGTTCCTGGAGCTGGTGGCTCCCGTGGAGCAGAAAGACGGTGTCCTCAAGTGCGAGAAGATGAAGCTGGGCGAGCCCGACGCCAAGGGCCGCCGCAAGCCCGAGCCCACCGGCGAGTTTGTGGAGATCCCCTGCGACACCGTCATCTCCGCCGTGGGCGAGAAGGTGGAATCCCAGCTGTTCACCGCCAACGGCATCGCCGTGGACGAGCGGGGCATCCCCGACTTCAAGACCAATGTGGACGGCGTCTACGTGGGCGGCGACGCCATGCGGGGCCCCGCCACCGTGGTGGAGGGCATCTCCGACGCCCAGGGCTTTGCAAACGCCGTCATCGGCTCCGCCTATAAGTTCGCCATCCCCGGCCACGCCAAGGCCACCCGGGAAGCCGCCATCGCCAAAAAGGGCATCCTCTGCGAGTCCGCCAAGTGCGAGGGCGACCGGTGCCTGACCTGCAACGTGGTGTGCCAGGTGTGCGCCGACGTTTGCCCCAACCGGGCCAACGTGGTCATCGAGCTGCCGGACGGCCGCCACCAGATCCTGCACGTGGACCGGATGTGCAACGAGTGCGGCAACTGCGCCATCTTCTGCCCCTACGACTCCGCCCCCTACCGGGATAAGTTCACCCTGTTCAAGGACGGCAACGGCTTCTCCGAGAGCGAGAAGAACAGCGGCTTCCTGCCTCTGGGCGGCCACAAGGTCCTGGTCCGTCTGAACGGCAAGGTGATGAACGTGGACCTGGACCAGCCCAACGGCCTGCCCGCCGACGTGGAGGTCTTTATCCTCACCGTTCTCACCAAGTACACCTACCTCATCGGATAACAGCACGACACCCGGCGGGAAACCGCCGGGTGTCTGTCTTTCCACGGAAATCTTATGGCTGCACGCTTGTCTTTCTGTGGAAATATGGTATCATGGTCATATCAACCACTACATAAGGAGGGTCATCCCATGGCAGACCGCCGCCTATTGCTGGATCTTCTGAACCAGTACAACAACTTTTACCTCTACGAGGAGTCCGTTATCCTGGAGTCCATCGGCCGTCTGAAGGCCAACTTTCCCGACGCCCAGTTCCTGTATTCCATGAAGTGCAACCCCGCCAGACGGGTGCTGGACACCGTGTTCGGCCAGGGCTTCGGTGCCGACGCCGCCAGCCTGGGAGAGGTCATTGCCGCCGGGGAGCGCGGCGTACCCGCTGAGCTCATCTACTTCTCCGCCCCCGGCCGCACGGAAGCGGACCTCCGCTCCGCCTGGGGCCGCTGCGTCCTCATTGCCGACAGTCTCCACGAGGTGGACATGATTCGGAAAATTGCCGCCGAGAAGGGCGAGACCCCGGAGATCGGCGTGCGCATCAACCCGGACTTCACCTTTGCCGCCGACAGCGGCGTTCCCGGCAAGTTCGGTGTGGATGAGGAGGCCCTTTGGAACGCGGATCTCACCGGGGTCAAGCTGGTGGGCATCCATGTCCATGCCAAGAGCCAGGAGCTCTCCGCCGCCGTGCTGGCCCACTATTATGAGAACATGTTCGCCCTCATCGGCAGGGTACAGGCCCATCTGGGCGTGACGCTGCGGTTCGCCAACTTCGGCTCCGGCCTGGGCATCCCCTTCGCTCCCGGCGAAGAGCCCTTGGATGTGGAGGCCCTGGGCAGCCGCTTCCAGGCCATGCTGGCGGATTGCCGGGCCGCCTATCCCGGCCTCCAGATCCTCATTGAGACCGGCCGCTATGTCTCCGGCAAGAGCGGCACCTATGTCGCCAAGGTTTTGGACAAGAAGGTATCCCACGGCAAGACCTTCCTGATCCTCAACGGCACATTGAACGCCTTTGCCCGCCCCGCCGTGGCCCAGATGGTCCGGGGCTTTACGGACCACCCCTTCCCCTATGAGCCCATTTTCACCCATGTGGACGCCTCCGCCCTCCTGCCCCTCACCGACAGCCAGGACACGGAGGTAGTCACCCTGGCCGGTAACCTGTGTACCTCCGCGGACATCATCGCCAAGGATGTCTCCCTGCCCCGCATGGAGATCGGCGACGGCCTGGCTCTGGACAATGCCGGCTGCTACGCCGCCGTCATGACCCCCATGCAATTCGCCTTCATGGCCCAGCCCGCCCAGCTGTTTTTGACCCGGGACGGCCGGGTGCTGAAGGCCTGAGCACGTTTTCCGGAAAGGAGGATTCCTGCATGTCCCGAACGCCCAAAGCCGAAAAGGGGAAAAATTTGTTCCTGCTGGTCATTCTGGCAGCGTTTCTGCTGCTCACCGTGCCCTATCTCCGCATCCCCCTCTCCATTGGGGAGCACACCTACACCGGCGGCCTTTACCGCCAGGACACCGGGGAGCTGGTGGAGACCGCTTCTCTGACCCTATCCGGCACCCGGACATACTGCCTGCGAAGAAGCGGCCGCTCCGTGGAGGGGGATGCCTCTGTGACCATCGGCTCCTTTTCCAAGGACTGGCGGCTCATCTCCCGAGCCACCGCCTACGGCTGCTTTGGCGGCTGGTACGACGGCCCATCATACAGCCTGGGAAGCAGCGCCCTCAGCACCGAGCTGCTGGGCGATTTCCAGCAGGGCAGCTTCTCCTACCGCAGGGACTTTTCCGCCGTGGTGATAGCGCTGTATCAAGAGGACACGCCCTATTTTCTGTCCGTAACAGAGGACGGCTCTTCCCTAACGCCGGAGACCGCTTTAGAGAGCTTTCTCCTTTCCCGGGAATGGTAGCAGAATACGCAAAAACGCCTCCGGCTTTACCGGAGGCGTTTTCTTTAGTTTCGGGAGCACTTTTCCGCGTCGATGGCCAGGGCCAGCATCAAGGCGCACAGGGCATCCTTGGGGTCCATGACATCGATGACGTAGGTGTCCGTCCAGTGGAACAGCTCCTTGGAAATCGTGGCGACCAGGGCGCCGCAGGCCTCCCGGACGCTATAATCCCACTCCAGGAAGCTGCCCTCCACCTGCCAGCCGTTGCAGTCGATGTCGAACCGGGGCTGGAAAAAGGTGAACTGCTTTTGGATGCAGCCCACGTACTGGTCACGGATGTACAGCTCAAATTTAGGCAGCAGGGTGAACACCCTCTCCTGCACCGTACCGATATGCTCTCCGTGAGCGTCCAGAATGTGGAGACAGTGGCCCCAGGCGAGCTTCCCCTCCACGGTGTAGACGGTATTGCCGTTTTCGTCGTAAATATCGTAGCTGTCAAACCAGGAAAACAACCGCTGCTTGAATAAAAGCCGCATGGCTTGTCACTCCTTGTGGGCAGGCTCCAGCCCGGCGTTTGCGATCTCCATCATGATGGCGCACTCGATGCGCTTGCGGAACAGGTCGCAGCCATACTCATATACGCCCTTGATGCTGCCGGTGGCGTGGTAGGCGTTGGCGGCGCAGCCGCCGGAGCAGTACATCCGGGCCCAGCAGTCCCGGCAGCCGGGACGGGCGTAGGCGTTGCACTGCTTGAACTCATCCCGCAGGGCCGTGTTGGTGACGCCCTGCCACACGTCACCCATGGAATACTTGGGGTCGCCCACGAACTGGTGGCAGGGGAACAGCTCGCCCCAGGGAGTCACAGCCAGATACTCCGTGCCGCTGCCGCAGCCGGAGATGCGCTTATAGACGCAGGGGCCGGCCTTTAGGTCGATCATATAGTGGTAGAAGGTGAAGCCGTTGCCGGCCTTCTTCCGGCGGATCATCTCCTTGGCCAGCAACTCGTACTGTTCAAAGAGAATGGGCTTATCCTCCTCCGTCAAGGCGTAGGGCTCATCGGGGCCGCAGACCACCGGCTCCATGGAAAGCTCTGTGAAGCCCAGGTCCGCCATGTGCAGCAGGTCCTTGGTGAACTCCACGTTGTTGTGGGTGAAGGTGCCCCGGACATAGTAGCCCTTGCCGCCCCGGCTTTCCACCAGCTTCTGGAATTTGGGCACGATGATGTCGTAGCTGCCCTTGCCGCTGGCGGTCTTGCGGAGGCGGTCGTGGACCTCCTTGCGGCCGTCCAGGCTCAGCACCACGTTGTGCATTTCTTTGTTGGCAAACTCGATGACGTCGTCGTCAATGAGCATGCCGTTGGTGGTGAGGGTAAAGCGGAACTTCTTGTTGTGGAGCTTCTCCTGCTCCCGGCCATAGGCCACCAGCCGCTTCACCACATCCCAGTTCATGAGGGGTTCGCCGCCGAAGAAGTCCACCTCCAGGTTCCGCCGGCTGCCGGAGTGGGCGATGAGGAAGTCCAGGGCCTGCTTGCCCACCTCAAAGCTCATAAGGGCCCGCTCCCCCTGGTACTTGCCCTGGCTTGCAAAGCAGTACTCGCAGGTGAGGTTGCAGGTGTGGGCCACGTGGAGGCACAGGGCCTTGATGACGGTGTTGCGCTCCTTGAAGTCAAAGGCCAGGTGCTCGTAGGCGTCGGGGGCGAAGAGCTTGCCCTTGGTCTTTAAGTCCTCCACACTCTCCAGGACCTCCCGGATCTCGGCCTCCGTCACCTCGCTCTGGCCGCTGTACTTTTCCAGCATGGCAGCGACGATCTCGTCGGCGCTGTGGCCCTCGTACATGGAGATGACGTCGTAGGCCAGGTCGTCCACCACGTGGACAGAGCCGCTATACACGTCCAGCACGATATTATAGCCATTGAGTTGATAACAGTGGATCATACTTTCACGCTTTCCTTATGTTCATATGTTCATTTTTTTGAAAAATACCATCTGTGTCGTCCCAAAAAAATCGCCACTCGGCCTGCATACAGCCGGGCAGCGACTTTTTTGTCCATGCAGCTTAGGCTTCCTCGCCGCACTTCTCGCACTGCTGGTTGGCAACACCGCAAGAAGTCTTGCAAGCAGACTGGCAGGAAGTCTGGCACTCGCCGCAGCCGCCGCTGAGCACGCTGCCGGCCAGGTCACGGGTCTCCAGAGTCTGGATGTGAGTCATAAGTTTAGCCTCCCTTGTCACAGATGTGGTGCGGGCGAAGGCCCGCCCGCTTCTTCTTATTAGAACATAAAAGAGTATGGTTTGTCAACTATACGCCGCCGTTTTTCACTGTCCAAACCGTCCGGGGCGGGGCGCTTTTCTCACCGTGGAGAACGACGCCTCCCGCTTCCATCCGCTTGAAGGTCCGGCACAGCTCCGCCGTCACTTCCTCCCCCGGCACCAGCAGCGGCACACCCGGGGGATACGCCCACACCATCTCGCCGCAGACACGGCCCACAGCCTCCTCCAAAGGCACCGGCTGGCCGGGCAGGCGCCGGGCAGCCAGCATCCCCATCCGCTGCGGCGGCAGCGGCAGCGGCCCGTCTGCCAGCTCCGCCGGGGCATCCGTCAAGCGGCTGTCGATTTCCCTTAGGGCATGGGCCAGACGCAGCAGGCTCTCCCGGGTGTCACAGATGCTGGTCATGGCCAGGGCGTAATCCTCCAGGGCCATTTCCAGTTCAATACGGTACTCTTTCCGCAGGACCTCCATGAGCCGGGGGCCTGAGATGGAGGTGCCCCGGGTGCACAGGACCAGCTTGCCGGGGTCAAAAGCGAAGAAGTCCGGGTGGTCCTCCGGCCGGTCGTTTCCATGGCACAGCACCCGCAGGTGCCGCAGGTCTTTTACAGCTTCGTCAAAGGCGGCCAGGTTTTCCGCGTAGGCGGCGAACAGCTCTCCGCCCCGCTCCTCCAGCAGCCGGACGCAGCGGTCCACGGCGCCCATCAGCAGGTAAGAGGGGCTGCTGGTCTGGAATACCGCCAGCTGCCGGGCCAGCTCTTCCTCATCCACCAGTCCCCGGTTCCAGTGAGCCAGGGCCGTCTGGGTCAGACTGGGCAGGGTCTTGTGAAGGCTCTGGATGACGATGTCCGCCCCCGCCGCCACAGCGCCGCCCGGAAAGGCCGGGGAAAAGCCCAAGTGGGCCCCGTGGGCCTCGTCCACCAGCACCGGCACGCCGGCGCCGTGGGCCAGGGTCACGATGGAGGCAATGTCGCTGAGGACCCCCTCATAGGTAGGACTGGTGACGATGAGGAGCTTTGCCTCCGGATGCTCCGCCAGGGCCTTTGCCACTGTCTCCGGCGGCAGGCTGGCGGCGGCGCCGGTGCCGGGGTCCGCCGGCACCGGCAGATACACCGGCACCAGGTCCCGCAGCTCCAAGGCATGATACACAGATGTATGGCACCCTCGGGGCAGCAGCACCGTGTCCCCGGGCCGGGCAGCAGCACAGATACCCGCCAGAATTCCGCAGGTACTTCCGTTCACCAGGAAAAAGGCCCGGTCCGAACCGTACAGCCGGGCGGCCCGGTCCATGCCCTCTTTCAAAATTCCCCGGGCGTCGTGGAGATTGTCAAAGCCGTCGATCTCCGTGATGTCCAGCTGCCAGGGAAGCTCCCCGCCCAGGTCCGCCCGCTTGTGGCCGGGCATGTGCATGGGGCAGGCGCCGCTGTCGTGGTATTGCCGCAGGGTCTCCAGCAGGTCCATGGGACCGCCTCCCTTCTCTTAAGAAATGTGGATCTGGACGCCGTTGACCTCGACGCCCTCCTCGGCCCGGATGAGGATATACCGCCGCCCGTCGATGACCCGGGTCTCCACCAGGTCGCTGCGCTCCGGGCTGACCTTAATGGTCACATCCGGCGTTTTCACTTCCAGCTGCTTTTCATCCACAATGTTCCGGGGCGGCAGGTCCGCCTCCGGGCCAAACTGGCGGTCATACTGCTCCTCGAACCGCTCCACATGGTCCGGCGACACGCCGCATTCGTGGAGCACCTGCTTTACCGTCACCTTGGAGATGACCAGCGGGTCTTCCTCCTTGCTCTCCTTGTGGGCAGCGATCATGCCGCACAGCTCATCGTGGACCGCCTGGACCACCTCATAACGGCATTCCTCCTCCAGCGTGTCCCCCAGGATGGACTGGAATGTCTCTTTCTGGACGGCGGCGGGCATGGGCACCTGGCTTTTGAACAGGGCGTCCACAAAGTCCGGGTGGCTCTGGGAAATATCCCGGGTGTAGTACAGGGCATTGTACAAATTGGTGGCGCGGTCGTCAAAGGCCGGGAACAAAAAGCCCACCTCCGGCGCCGCCACCACCCAATCCGCCTCCACGCTGCGGAACTGATTTTCCTGGATGTAATAGCTCAGCGCGTCCTTGGTGAGCTTCACCGGACAGACCGCGCACAATATGTAAGTGAATACCTGGTCGGAGGCGTCGTCCTGCCGCTGCCCGTCCTTGGAGCGGTAGGGCACATCGTAGGCGTCATAGGCCAGCAGGATAAGGTAGTTGCCCGCCAGGTCCAGGCTGGCGATCACCCGCCGGAACAGGGCGTGAACGGCCTCCTGGTCCGCCAGCCGGGAATCCCGCAGGGCCATCAGCAGCCGGTGCTCGTCCCCCTCCACCACCTGGCGGGTGTCAAACTCGATGTCCAGCAGGTTCCGCCCCACAGCGCCGGACAGGGTCTTGCGCAGGACAGCCAGTATTTTTTCCGCGTCCTCCTGCCGGGACAGGGTCAAGGACTGGTCAAACTCCGAGATGATCTCCCGGTTTT
The DNA here is from genome assembly GCF_052116665.1 of Dysosmobacter sp. Sow4_B12. Taxonomy (NCBI): domain Bacteria; kingdom Bacillati; phylum Bacillota; class Clostridia; order Eubacteriales; family Oscillospiraceae; genus Dysosmobacter; species Dysosmobacter sp. Sow4_B12. Next base: position 19,028 of record NZ_JBQKKR010000012.1, read on the forward strand.
CATTTACATAACACCCGCGTACATGGGTGATGCTGCTCTTGTCCTGCCGGAAACGGCGGCGGAGCTCCGCGATCTCTTTTTCGTTCATAGGGTCGATGTTCCTCCTTGGGTTTTGCCGGCCAACGATAGCCGCGGAACCGATTATACCACAGCCGGCAAGCTTTTCAAAGTCCGGATGGCGGATTCCCTCTTGCAAGGCGGCAGTTTTCTGTTAGAATAAGACGGGGCTTGGAAAACAGTCCTTTATTTTTGCGGAAAGGGGCCTTCCCGTTATGGATATGCAGCAGATGAGCGAAGCCATGCGCAGCGGCGCGTCCATCTCCCCGAAAGAACAAATGCGCCTGGTGGTGGCCCTGTCTGTTCCCGCGATCCTGGAGCAGCTGGTGGTCACCCTCATGAGCTATATCGATACCACCATGGTGGGAAGTCTCGGCTATCAAGCCACTGCCGCCATCGGCGCTGTGGCCAGTACCATCTGGCTGTTCAACGGCATTGTCAATGCCATTGCGGTGGGTTTTTCCGTGCAAGTAGCCCAATATCTGGGCGCCGGGCGGGCCAGGGACAGCCGCAATGTTCTGTGCCAGGCCATGCTGTTCAACGCCGCCTTTGGTCTGGCGCTGGCCGCCGTGGCCATCACCCTGGGCCAGTTCCTGCCCTGGCTGCTGGGAGCCGACCCCGCCGTCTGTCCTGACGCCAGCGCCTATTTTTCCATCGTGGGCGCTTTTCTACCCTTCTACATAGCCTCTGCCCTGTACTCCAGCATCCTTCGGTGCAGCGGCAATGTCCGCCTGCCCAGTCTTTTGAACGTGGGGATGTGTGTGCTGGACGTGGTGTTCAACTTTTTCCTCATCTACCCCACCCGGCAGGTGTGCGGCGTCACCGTCTGGGGCGCGGGGCTGGGCGTCCGGGGAGCGGCGCTGGGCACAGGCCTGTCCATGGCCTGCGTGGGCCTTGTGATGCTGCTGCTTCTCATTCGCCGTCCCGGTCCCCTGCACCTGCAGGGAGATGAGACCTGGCGCTTTACCGGCGTGTGCCTGCGCAACGCCTTCCGCCTGTCCGTTCCCGCCGCTTTGGAGCGCATCACCCTCTGCGGCGCCCAGATCATCATGACCTCCGTGGTCAACAGCATGGGTGCGCTGTCTGTGGCAGCCAACTACGTGGCCGTTCAAGCGGAGAGCATCTGCTATCTGCCCGCCTACGGCGTGGCGGCGGCCGCCACCGCCCTGGTGGGCCAGAGCATCGGCGCCGGCCGGCCGGATATGGCGAAGCGGTTCGCGTACAGCACCACGGCTCTGGGCTTCTCACTGGTGAGCGTCACCGGCGCTCTGCTGTTCTTCGCCGCGCCGCTGCTGACCGGCACTCTGACGCCGGACGCGGAGGTGGTGGCTATGGCCAGCCGCGTTTTGCGGGTGGTGGCCTTTTCTGAACCGCTGTTTGCCGTCAGCATCGTGGTCATCGGTGCCCTCCGGGGCGCTGGGGACAGCAAGGGACCGTTCTTTTTGAACCTTTGCAGCATGTGGGGCATGCGGGTGCTGGTGGTCCTTCTGTATACCCGGCGCTTTGGCGTCATGGGCATCTGGGGCACCATGACCGCGGAGCTGGTTTTTCGGGGCATCATTTTCCTGGTGCGGCTGCTGCGGGGCCATTGGGTCCCGGAATCCGCTTTGGCGTAACCTCCATTCCCTTATCCCTAAAACAGCAGGCGGAGCGTCACGCTCCGCCTGCTGTTTTGTTCACAGTGTCATGCCGCCGTCCGGCAGATACCGGAAGCTGCGGCCAAAATACGCCGTCATGACCTTCACCAGGTCCGCCGTGTCACGGCTGCCGGCCACCTCATAGGACGCGTGCATGGCCAGCTGGGGCAGGCCGATGTCCACTGTTGGTATGGACAGATGGGCGCTGCTGATGTTGCCCAAGGTGGAACCGCCGGGCAGGTCCGCCCGGTTGCTGTACCGCTGCACCGGCACTCCCGCGGCCCGGCAGGTCTCCCGGAACACCGCGCCGGACACGGCGTCGGTGGTGTACTTCTGGTTGGCGTTGTATTTGAGGACCACGCCGCCGTTCAGCACAGGGCGCTCCACGCCGTCGTACAGCTCCGGATGGGCGGGATGGACAGCGTGGGCGTTATTCGCCGACACCATGAAGCTGTTGGCCGCCATAGTCCGCCAGTCCCGTCCCAGAGCGGTGCTGACCCGCTCCAGCACGTCCGTGAGGAAGGTGGAGTCCGCCCCCTGCCGGGTGCCGCTGCCCACCTCCTCGTTGTTGAACACGCACAACACCGGCACGCTGCCGCCCTCCTTGGCCGCCAGAAAGCCCTCCAGGCAGGCAAACACACACTGGAGGTCATCCAGCCTGGGCGCGGCAATGAACTCCCCCTCCGCGCCCAGCACCGTGCCGGGAGTCCTGGGATACAAAAATAGCTCCGTGGAGAGGATGTCCTCCTCCGCCACGCCGGCGGCCTCCGCCAGCAGCGCCCGGAAGCGACCCGTCTCCCCTCCGCAGCCAAACAGGGGCAGCAGGTCGGTATTGGCCTTTAATGCGGTGCCCTTGTTCACCTCACGGTCCAGGTGGATGGCAACGCTGGGGATCACCACCAGGTCCCGGTCCACGTTCACCAGCCGGGTGGCGATGCCGCCCTCCCGCCGGACCACCAGCCGTCCCGCCACAGACAGGGGCCGGTCCAGCCAGGAGCGGGCGATCATGCCGCCGTAGGGCTCCACTGCCAGCCGCACACAGCCGCCGGCGGAGGGGACCTCCGCTTCCTCCCGGACCTTATAGGTAGGACTGTCGCTGTGGGCCGCCGCCAGCATGAAGCCCACCGGCGCGGCAGGAACGCGGAAAGCCGCGAGGGTGGAGTCACCCCGCACTGCAAAATAGCGTCCGCCGGCCGCCAGGGCCCAGGGCTCGCTCTCCCGCAGGCGCGTATATCCCTCCGCCTCCAGCCGCCGGACCAGGTTGTCCACGGCGTGGTAACAGCTGGGACTGGCGTCCAGAAAATCCAACAGGCGCCGGATCAGATTTTCGTCCATGGCAAGTTCCTCCGTCCATGAGAAATATATGGCATTATACCACAGGACATGGTAAAATGTCAGCCAGGAGTTGATGAAATGTCTATTCAGTGTATCGCTTTGGACCTGGACCGGACCACGCTGAACGGCGAGGGCCGCCTTTCCCCGGGAAACCGGCAGGCGCTGGAATACGCCATCGCCAAAGGCGTCCATATCGTCATCGCCAGCGGCCGTCCTTTCGCCAGCCTGCCGGAGGATGTGACCGCTGTGCCGGGCATCGAGTATGCCATCACGTCCAATGGTGCCGCTGTGTACCACCTGCCCACCGGCAGGCGCCTTCACAGCTACGCCATGACGCCGGACTCCGTCCAGGCCATTCTGGCTTTGGCGGCGGAGGAATCGGTGGTATGCGAGGCTTTTGTGGACGGCCAGGCCTACGCCCACGCCCCTTATGTGGCGGACCCGGTCAAATACGGCGCCACCCCCCAGGCCGTCCGGTACATCCAAAGCACCCGCCATCCGGTGGAGGACATGGCCACCTTCATCCGTCTCCATCTGGCGGAACTGGACAGCATGGACCTCATCGTTGGGGAGGAAACGACCAAACGCCGTATCTGGACCCGGTTGGAAAGCACCGTGCCGGACATCTATGTCACCTCCTCCGTTCAGCAGCTCATCGAGATCTCCCACCGGGACGCTGGCAAGCACTCCGGCGTCCGGTTTGTGGCGGAGCGGCTGGGTCTCTCCCCGGCGGACATCGCCGCCTTCGGCGACGGGGACAACGACGCGGACATGCTCTCTTACGTTGGCTGCGGCATCGCCATGGCCAACGCCTCCCCCGCCTGTCTCGCGGCGGCGGACCAGGTCACCCTGGACCACCGGGAAGACGGCGTGGCCCATGGGATTTTCCGCATCCTGCGTCTGTGACCGCATTTGAAGCGTCCTTCTCACACAAAAAAAAAGAAGTCCCCGAACCATCGGGGACTTCTTTTTTCATGATTCCGCAAGTTCGTGCTCGATCGTCCAGTCATCCAAAACAGCCACTTCCCCATGAATGATGGAAAGGCCCAATGCCCGAATGACCGCCTTGCACTGGCTCTCGGTCAAATCAAAGGAACGCACCGAGCCGTCCTTCATTTTGACTGACATTATGACTTCTTCCGGGACCTCATTTTCCATACAGGGCGCCTCCTGTAAATGCTGGAGATATTATACTGGAAAAGGACATAACAGTCTAGTTCAAATTTGGACTTTTTTGTTTTTTTCAGCGTCATCTATGCCACATCCAGATGCGTTTTCACACGTCAGTCCCGCCTCCGGCGTCTTTTTTTCTTACCGCTAATTTATCGGTATTTGAAATTTGAAATTGACTTATCCGCAAAAAGTTGTATGATATTGACAGAAAACAGAACAAACCATAGGTATATAAATTTTGAACCAGGAGGTTTTGTTTATGGGTCAGCATCTGCCTTTGACCGTTCGCGTCCCCATTGACGCGGACAATCCCGCTATCCGCCGGCGGGAGGACCTTTGCATCAAGTGCGGAATGTGTAAGGAGGTCTGTACGCAGCAGATCGGCGTACACGGTACATATACCCTGGAGCAAACCGGCGGAAAGGCCATCTGCATCCACTGCGGTCAGTGTGCCAACGTCTGTCCGCCCGCCAGCATTACGGAAGTATATGAGTACCCGGCTGTCCGGGCCGCCGTGAAGGATCCGGACAAGGTGGTCATCGTCAGCACCTCCCCCTCCGTCCGTGCGGCATTGGGTGAGGAGTTCGGAATGCCCAAGGGCGCTTTCGTCCAGGGGAAAATGGTGGCCCTGCTGCGGGCTTTGGGCGCCGACTACGTGCTGGACACCAACTTTGCCGCCGACCTGACCATCGTGGAGGAGGCCAGCGAGCTGATCCAGCGCATCACCACCGGGGACAAGCCCCTACCCCAGTTCACCAGCTGCTGCCCCGCCTGGGTCAAGTTCGCGGAGACCTATTACCCGGAGCTGCTGCCCAACATCTCCAGCGCCAAGAGCCCCATCGGGATGCAGGGCCCCACCATCAAGACCTACTTCGCCAAGAAGATGGGCATCGACCCGGAGAAGATCGTCAATGTGGCCCTGACTCCCTGCACGGCCAAGAAGTTTGAAATTCGCCGCTCCGAGATGAACGCGGCAGGCAAGAAGCTGGGCATCCCCACCATGCGGGACATGGACCAGGTCATCACCACCCGGGAGCTGGCCCTGTGGGCCAAGGAGGAGGGCGTTGACTTCGCCTCCCTGCCGGAGAGCGACTATGACCGCCTGATGGGCGAGGCCTCCGGCGCGGGCGTCATCTTCGGCAATACCGGCGGCGTCATGGAGGCCGCCCTGCGGACGGCTTATGCCTTTATCACCGGCCAGCAGCCTCCGGAGGCTCTGCTGGACCTCCAGCCCGTCCGGGGCTACGACGGCATCCGGGAGGCCAGCTTGGACATCAGCGGTCTGACTGTGAACGTGGCCGTGGTCTACGGCACGGCCAACGCCCGGAAAATGATCGAGCGGGTGAAGTCCGGCGAGAAGCAGTACCATTTCATTGAAGTCATGACCTGCCCCGGCGGCTGCATCGGCGGCGGCGGTCAACCCAGGGATATCATGGCGGACGGCGACGAGGTCCGCAAGTCCCGTATCAGCAGCCTGTACCAGCGGGACGCCGGCATGCGGCTGCGTTTGAGTCACGAAAACCAGGAGATCCAACAGCTGTACGCTGAATTTTACGGTCAGCCGCTGAGTGAGCTGGCGGAAAAAATGCTGCACACAGCCTATCTGGATCGAAGCGGTGATTTGAAGCAAGGAGGAACAACGATGAAAAAGTGGAAATGCAAAGTATGCGGTTATATTTACGAGGGCGAGGAGCTGCCCGCGGACTTCACCTGCCCGCTGTGCCGGCAGCCCGCCTCCGCCTTTGAGTTGGTAGAGGAGGCTCCCGCGGCCGGTGCCTCTCCTTATGCCGGCACCAAGACCGAGAAGAACCTGGAGGAGGCCTTCGCCGGCGAGAGTCAGGCCCGGAACAAGTACACCTACTTCGCGCTGGTTGCCCAGCGGGAGGGCTATGAGGAGCTGGCAGAGCTGTTTTTGAAAACCGCCCGCAACGAGCAGGAGCACGCCCGTGTCTGGTTCCAGGAGCTGGGACATATCGGCACCTCCGCTGAAAACCTCCTGGCCGCCGCCGAGGGCGAAAACTACGAGTGGACCGATATGTATGACCGGATGGCCCGGGAAGCGGATGAAGAGGGCTTCCACGACCTGGCGGACCGCTTCCGCATGGTGGGCGCCATCGAAAAGCGCCACGAGGAGCGTTACCGCAAGCTGCTCAATGACGTGCAGATGAAGCAGGTTTTTGAAAAGAGCGGCCAGACCATGTGGGAGTGCCGTATCTGCGGTCACATTGTGGTGGGCACCAAGGCTCCGGACGTCTGCCCCGTGTGCAAATACAGCCAGGCGTATTTCGAAGTACATAAGATCTGACCCGTTAAATACACGCTTTCGATAAAAACACAACCACCGGCCGGTGGTTGTGTTTTTGATTGCCTATGCCTGGGGCATTTCCTTGCCCAGGCGCTTGTACATGGTTTTTTTCACCGCCCGGAGGATATTCTCATATCCGGTGCAGCGGCACAGGTGGCCGGAGAGGAGCTTGCGCAGCTCCTCGTCGGTATATTCCCTGCCGCTTTCCAAAATCTCCTCGGCGGTGAGGATAAAGCCGGGCGTACAGAAGCCGCACTGGATAGCCGCCTCCTCCACAAAGGCCTGCTGGATGTCGCTGAGCTCACCGTTGGGCCCCAGCAGCCCCTCCAGGGTGCGGATGCGCTTGCCCTCCGCCCAGACCGCCAGATAGATGCAGGAGTTGAAGGCCTCCCCGTCGATGAGGACGGTGCAGGCGCCGCACTCTCCCACCTCGCAGCCCTTTTTCACGGAGGTCAGGCGGTAATCGTTGCGGAGCATGTCGGTGAGGCTGGCCCGCACGTCCACGGTGCGCTCCACGTCCTTGCCGTTGAGATTGAAATGGACCGTCTGCATCTGGGCCATTACAGCTCACCTCCCGCTTTCTTCACAGATTCGATGAAGGCCCGCTTGGCGCTCTCCACCGCGATATGCATTCGGAAATCCCTGGCGGCACGCCAGGAGTCCCGGGGGTTGATATCCTCCTTCACCGCCTGGGCAAACCGCTCCGCCAGGTCCATGGAAAGGGGCTGCCCGGCAGCCAGAGCCTCGGCAGTCCTGGCCCGCAGAGGCACGGGGCCCGCCACGCCAAAGGCCACTCTCGCCCGCTCCACCCGCTTTTTGTCAGCGGAGAGGCGGACATTCACAGAGGTGCCCAGAGTGGCGATATCCATGGCGTTGCGCATGGCATACTTGATATAGTGGCCGAAGGTCTCCTCGTAGCTCTCCTTCGGAATGAGGATGGCGGTCTGGAGCTCGCCCTCCCGGATGTCCACCTTGCCGGCCCGGATATAAAACTCAGAGATCGGCTGGCGGCGGACGCCCTCCGGCCCCGTCAGCTCCACAACGGCGTCATAGGCATGGAGCGTGGAGGCGGAATCGGCGGAAGTGACGCCGTTGCAGGTGTTGCCGCCGATGGTACCGATGTTGCGGATCTGCGGACCGCCCACCTGGTCCACCGCCTCTCCCAGCACGTTCACGTACTTTTGGATAAGGGGGTCCTGGGTGATGTGGGAAAAACTGGAGAGGGAACCGATGCGCAGTGTCCCATCTTCCTCCAGGGACACGCCCCGCAGCTCATCCAGGCCGTAAATGGAGATTAGCTCCGCACCGGCCCGTTTCCCCTCCCGCATCTGGACCAGCACGTCGGAGCCGCCGGCGATGATCTGGGCCTCGGGATGGGCAAGACGGAGGGCCACGGCGTCGGCCACATCCACGGCCTGGTACAATGCTTTCATATCATACATAACGGGTTCCCTCCCTTAATCATTGATGAGGCCGGCCTCTTTGAAGGCGGCATAGAGGACATGGGGCGTGATGGGACAGCGGTCAATGGCAACGCCGGTGGCGTTTAAAATGGCGTTGCGGATGGCGGGAGCGCCGGAGCAGGCCGGCGGCTCGCCCAGGGACTTGGTGCCGTAGGGGGATGTGGGCTCCGGGTTTTCCACAAAGGCCGCCTGGAGGTGGGGATGGTCCATGAAGGTGGAGAGCTTGTAGTCCAGCAGGTTGTTGTTCAAAGGCTTTCCGGTCTTTTCATCGAACTTCAGCTCCTCGGAAAGGCCGTAGCCGATGGCCATGGACATACCGCCGTGGACCTGGGCCTCCGCCAGGGCGGGGTTGATGAGGGTGCCGCAGTCGTGGACGTTGACGATGTTCAAAAGCTTCACCTTGCACATGGGGATATCCACCTCCACCTCGGCAAAGGAACAGCCGAAGGAGTAGGCGTTGGACTTGATCTGTGCCGTGGTCTCGGCGGTAATATGCTGGCTGTGCTCCAGGGAGTACAGGCTCTCCGTGGCCAGGTCCCCTAGGGATTTGAGCACCCGGCCGTCGGACTTGCGGACGATCTGGCCGTCCACCAGGTCCAGGTTGGAAACAGGCATCCGGGTCTGCTCATGGGCAATGTTCAAAATGCGCTCCCGGAGAGCCTGGGCGGTCTGCATGATGGAAAAGCCGCCGATGTAGGTCTGGCGGGAGGCATAGGCGCCGGTGCCGAAGGGGGTGATGTCCGTGTCCTGGGTGGAGACCACGTGGACGTCTTTTAAGGGCACGCCCACGGCGTCCGCCACCATCTGGGAATAGGCGGTGTCACAGCCCTGGCCGATCTCCGTTTCGCCGGTCTGGAACTGGAGGGAGCCGTCCTGGTTGAGCACCATGCGGCAGGAGGAGGACTCCAGGGAGATGGGCCAGACGGCGGTATTGTACCAGAACACCGCCAGTCCCACGCCCCTGCGGACGGGGCCGGTCTGGTTCCGGTATTCCCGGAACTTGCGGGCATAGTCCATGATAGCCATGCCCTTGTCCATGCACTGGTTGAAGGTGTCGGTATACAGCTCGTTCTTGGAAAAGCCGTCCACATAGCCCACGGGCATGAGGTTCTTCCGGCGGAATTCCAGCGGCTCCATGCCGAGGCGTAAGCAGATGTCATCAATATGGCACTCCCCGGCGAACATGGCCTGGGGGATTCCGTAGCCCCGCATAGCGCCGGCGGCGGGACGGTTGGTGAACACGGACCAGCAGTCACACTCCAGATTGTCGCAGGGATAGAGCTGGGGGAAGGCGCCCATGCCCTTGGCCACCACGCCGTGGCCGTGGGAGGCGTAGGCTCCCTGGTTGGAAAAGGCCTCAAACTTCCGGGCCACCAGAGTGCCGTCCGGCCGGACATAGGAGATGATGTGAGTGCGGATGGCATGGCGGACACGGTTGGAGACAAAGGTCTCCTCCCGGCTGCACTCCAGCTTTACCAGATGCCCGCCCACCTGGGTGGAGCACCATGCGCACAAAGGCTCGTACAGGGCGTCCTGCTTGTTGCCGAAGCCTCCGCCGATATAGGGCTTGATAATGCGGACCTTGCCCCAGGAGATGCCCAGGGCCTGCCCCACCACCCGGCGGACGATGTGGGGGATCTGGGTGGAGCTGACCACCACCACCCGGCCCGCCTCCATATAGGCGAAGCACCCGTGGTTTTCAATATGGCAGTGCTGGACGGTGGGAGTGTCGTACCAGCCCTCCACCTTGATGAGCCCCGGCTCTTTCCGGGCTTCCTCGTAGTTTCCCCGGCGGATGTCCGTGTGCTTGAGCACGTTGCCGGGGAACTCCTCGTGGAGCTGGGGAGCATCCGGCTCCATGGCCTTCTGCACATCCAGCACGAAGGGCAGCTCCTCATACTCCACCTTCAACGCCCGGACCGCCTGGGCGGCGGACACCTCGTCCTCCGCGATGACCACCGCCACCTCGTCGCCGTAGTAGCGGACATGGCGGTTCAGCAGCAGCCGGTCCGCCACATCCTGGTGGGAGGGGTCTGTGGACCAGGGATGGCCCGCCGTGGGGAAGGGAATGTTGGGCACATCAAAGCAGGTCAAAATACGGACCACGCCGGAAATGTTCTCCGCCGCGGAGGTATCGATGGACTTGACATAGCCGTGGGCAATGCTCGCGTGGCAGATCTTTGCCACGTAGGCGCTCCGGTCACACAGGTCGTCCATATACTTGGCACGGCCGGTGGCCTTTTCATAGGCGTCCACGCGGACGACGCTTTTGCCGACACTTTTGTTCATAGGGCATGCCTCCTTATGGAATGAAGTCCCGCCTCCGGATTGACTTACGGGGCGGAAAACGGATATACTGAGACGCAGATGGGAGATGAGCAATTGGATACTTTAAAAATCGGATGCGTGGTCATGGCCGCCGGAAACGCCCGGCGCTTTGGGAACAACAAGCTGGCTTCCACGCTGGCGGGGCGGAGCCTGATCCAGCGTGCTTTGGAGGCAGTCCCGGCGGAGCTGTTTTCCTCCGTGGCGGTGGTGAGCCAATATCCCGAGATCATAAAACTTGCGGAGGAATTTTGTTTTACAGCTATTCGCAATGAACACCCGGACTACGGCATCAGCCATACCATTTCGCTGGGTCTGCGGGAACTGCGGGACTGCGACGGCGTGCTGTTTTCAGTATCTGACCAGCCGCTTTTGCGGCGGGAGAGCGTGGAAAAGCTGGTGGAACTGTGGAAGCGCCAGCCGGAAAAAATCGCGGCACTCAGCCACGGCGGAGTCCGGGGCAACCCCTGCCTCTTCCCCGCCCGGTTTTTCCCGGAGCTGCTGGCGCTGACAGAGGACCATGGCGGCAGCAGCGTCATCCGCCGCCACCAGGAGGACCTGGCGCTGCTGGAGGTAGATGCGCGTGAGCTGTACGACGTGGACACAGTTCAAGCGCTGGAGGAACTCACAAGAAAACAGCTTGCTTTATGAAGCGCGGCGGGGCGGTTGCCCCGCCGTTTCTTTTTACTTTCGGCTGTACGGTGTGCCTTCCAGCGGAAGGCTGGTACGGAGGCGGCCGTCATAGCGGCAGTAGGCGTCGGCAATGGCGGGAGCCGTGGGAATAGAGGTGATCTCACCGATGCCAATGGCGCCGCAGGCCACATTCAGCCCCTGCTTTTCCACAATGATGGGGGTGATCTCAGGGATCTGGTTGGCACGGAACAGGCCCAGAGTGCCGTACTTGGCGGTGGGCTTACAGTTATCAAGGGGATACCGCTCCGTCAGGGCGAAGCCCATGGACATGACCACGCCGCCTTCGATCTGTCCTTCGATGGAGGTGGGATTCACCGCCTTGCCCACGTCGTGGGCGGCCACCATCTGCTGGATGCGGCCCTCCTCATCCAGGATGCACACCTGGGTGGCGTAGCCGTAGGCAATATGGCTGACGGGATTGGGTACATCGGCGCCCAACGGGTCCGTCTTACCCAGGTACTCACCGTAAAATTCCTGTCCTTCCAGCTCTGCCAGGGTATGTTCCTTAAGTGCTTCCCGCAGGCCCTGGCAGGCCCGGCGGCAGGCCTCGCCGGTGAACAGCGTCTGTCGGGAGCCGGAGGTCGTGCCGGAATCCGGTGCGCAGTAGGTATTGGACCGCTCATAGACGATGTTTTCCCGGGGAATCCTCGTCTGGTCATAGACCATTTGGGCCAAGACAGTGCCCAGGCCCTGGCCGATACAGGAGGCGCCGGCAAAAATATGCAGTTTTCCGTCCCGGGCCACCAGGCGGACCCGGCCGGTGTCCGGGATGCCCACGCCCACGCCGGCGTTTTTCATGGCGCAGGCAATCCCGGCATACTTTGCTTCATCATAGTAGGGCTTCACCGCCTCCAACGTCTCCACCAGCCCGGTGGAATCGTCCACGATCTGGCCGTTGGGCAGCACCTGGCCGGGACGGATGGCGTTGCGGTAGCGGATCTCCCAGGGGGTGATGCCCACGATGTCCGCCATCTGGTTCAAAAGGCTCTCGATGCAAAAGCACGTCTGGGTAACGCCGAAGCCCCGGAAGGCGCCGGCGGGGGGATTGTTGGTGTAATAGGCCCAGCCGTCGATCTCGAAGTTCTGGTAATTATACGGTCCGGCGGCGTGGGTACAGGCACGCTCCAGCACCGGGCCGCCCAGAGAGGCGTACGCGCCGGTATCTGCGATGACCTCGGCGGCCACGCCCTGGATGATGCCGTTTTCGTCGCAGCCCAGGGAGAATTCCATCTCCATGGGGTGGCGCTTGGGATGGATGAGGATGCTCTCCGCCCGGGTGAGCTTCACCTTGACGGGGCGCTTGGCAAGATAGGCGATAAGGGCGGCATGGTGCTGAACGGTCACGTCCTCCTTGCCGCCGAAGCCGCCGCCCACCAGCTGGTTCTGGACCTTTACCAGCTCCGCCGGCAAGCCCAGCATACCCATGATCTCGTGCTGGGTATCGTAAGCGCCCTGGTCTGTGGAGAGGACCATGACGCCATCCCCATCGGGATAAGCCACGGCACACTCCGGCTCCAGGAAGGCGTGCTCCGTCCAGGGGGTGGAGAACCGCTGGGTCAGGACATGCTTGGACTTGGCGATGGCCTCCGCCGGGTTGCCCCGCTGGATGTGCTTGTGGGCCAGCAGGTTGCCGCTTTTATGGACCAGCGGCGCGTCCGGCAGCATGGCCTCCCGGGGGGAGCGGACCATGGGCAGCTCCTCATAGTCCACCTTCACCAACGCTTTGGCCCGGGCCAAAATCTCCGGAGTCTCGGCGGCCACCAGACAGATGGCATCGCCCAGATAATGGGTGATGTCTCCCACGTTGATCATGGTGTCCCAGTCCTTCATCAAGTGGCCAACCTTGTTCTTTCCGGGAATATCGGCGGCGGTGTAGACACCCACCACACCTGGCAGGGCCTCGGCCTCCTCCGTGTGGATGGCCAGCACACGGGCTCTGGGATAGGCGCTGCGGACGGCGGAGCCGTAGATCATGCCGTCCAGGTAAATATCATCGGGATAGACGCCGGTGCCTGTGACCTTCTCCTTCACATCCACCCGGGGCACCCGGGCACCCAGGGACCAGTCCTTGGGCGCCTCCGGCACCGTGCCGGCCCGGAACACCTCCGCCGCCAGCAAAATGGCGTCGATGATCTTCACATAGCCGGTGCAGCGGCAGATGTTGTTGCGGATGGCGAACGCCGCCTCCTCCCGTGTGGGGGACGGATTCTGGTCCAGCAGCCCCTTGGCGCACATGACCATGCCCGGGATGCAGAAGCCGCACTGAACGGCGCCGGCCGTGCCGAACGCATATGTATAGACATCCTTTTCAAAGTCCGAAAGGCCCTCCACCGTCACGATGGACTTGCCCTCCAGCTTGTCGGTCTGGGGAATGCAGGCCCGGGTGGGCTTGCCGTCGATGAGGACGGTGCAGGTGCCGCAGGCGCCCTCGCTGCAGCCGTCCTTCACGCTGGTCAGACGCAGCTCATCCCGCAGGAACCGCAGGAGCTTTTGATTTTTCTCCACGGTCACGGCCTGGCCGTTCACGGTAAAATTCGCCATGAATAAACCTCCTTGCCGTGCCCAACCCTGGTCCCACGGACTGTTTTTTTATATTTTTTCAGAAAGGTCAACCTTTCCTCTCCGTTTCATTATACAATATTCACCGCTCCGGCGCAATCTCTGTTTGTTCAGTTCGCTGTTCTATCTTGAGCACAGCGGTGGAAGCTGCCACCCCACCGCCAGGGCACCCCGCCGGACGGTGATAACGGCGGTGGGCTCCAGGATATGATTGCTGACACCCAGGGGAAACTCCGGGGTCAAAACAGCGTCCCGCAGGGGATATTGGAAGCCATCTTCGTCGATCCCCTCCGCCCGGTCTCCCAGGCAGAAAGCGGAGAAAAGCCCCCACTCCACTGTTTTTTCAATGGTCAGAGATTCATTTTCCAGCACCGTCCAAACAAAGTCATCGTCATAGAGATAGCCCCTGGCCCCACGGCGGCGGATAAACAGCAGCGTCTGGAGATTCGCCAGGGTGTGGTCCAAGCGTTTTCCGCCGGTGCCGCCGTAGATGTAAATTTCCCCGCAGCCCCGGTCCAGCGCCGTCCTGACCGCCAACATAGTGTCCGTATCATCCTTTTCCACCGGGGAACGGTGGACGTTGGCAAAATCCGCCGGCTGGTCCATGGAGTCAAAATCTCCCAGCAGCAGGTCCGGCACAATGCCGGTCCGGCGGCAGACCAGATAGCCCGCGTCAGCGGCAATGACGAAGTCCCCTGCCGCAGGCCGCTCACGCAGGCCGTAAAAGGTCCCGGCGGCAAAAATAAAACAGCGTTTCATGGAACATCACTCCCGAAAGAGACCGGGGCGCCGCCAATGCGCGAAGCCCGCTCCCGTGTTGTTTTTCAGTATAGCATATTCCCCCCGCGCTGGCAAATGAATTGACCCGCCGCGATTGCGGCGGGCCGGGGTCATTCGATATGCTCCTCGCAGAAATTGTCCAGTACCCGGTAACCCATCTCCCCCGGTGCGGCCACCGGGAATTCAGCAATGCTCACCGGGTCGAACAGCGGACACAGCCGCTTTTCCGGCTCCAGCCGCAGTGCCGGTGTCCGGCCGCGGCGTTCGTTTTCTCCGCGCTTCATACACATCACCCCATCGGCAGTATGCGCAAAAACGGGGCGGATTATGAAAGCGCCCGCCATCTCAATCCTTTTCCATCAGCCGCAGGCCCGCGGTCTTATCTCCGGCGATGATCAGATGCGCGTCCGGCTGGAAGCGGTATTCCGGGTCCAACAGGGGCACGATCTCATCTCCAGTCTTGAGGCCCAGGATATTCACGTTATAACGGCGGCGGACATCCACCTGCGCCACGGTCTTTCCCTCCCATTCCTGGGGCGTTTCGATCTCCAAAATGGCGTATTTGGGCGTCAGCTCAATATAGTCGAAAGCGTTGTCAGCGGAAAAGCGCATGGCCACCCGGTGGGCCATATCCATCTCCGTGTGGATGACAAAGTCAGCGCCGATTTTCTTTAGGAATTTGATCTGCTTTTCCCGGTCCGCCCGGGCCACCACGCAGCGGGCCCCCAGGTCCTTCAGCGTGGCGGTGGCCTCCAGCGAGGTCTGGAAATCGTCGCTGACGCAGACAAAGCATACGTCAAAATTCCGCACGCCCAGAGAGGCCAGCACCTGCTCGTCCTGGCAGTCCCCCACGCAGGCGGCGGTGGCCACGGGCGCCAGCTTCGCCACCCGCTCCTCGTCCTGGTCCACCACCATGACCTCGTTTCCAAGCTCCATGAGCTTGTGGGTCAAATGGATACCGAACCGGCCCAGGCCGATCACCAAAAAGGATTTCATATCGTTCCAGCTCCTCTCAACCGATCAAAATCTTTTCCGGCACGTTCCGCAGATGGGCCCGGGGCCGGTCCCGGGTGATGGCCATGGCCACGGACATGCTGCCCACCCGTCCGGCAAACATCATCAGCGCCACCGTCACCTTGGAAAACGCCGGCAGCGTGGCGGTGATGCCCCGGGTAAGGCCCACGGTGCCCATGGCGGAAATGGATTCAAACAGGGCGTCGTCCAGCGCGATGCCCTGGAGGCACAGCACCATGCACCCGGCGATGCAGACCATAAAGTACATGCTGACGGCGGAGAAGGCCTTGTGGATATCCTCCTCGTCCAGCCGCCGGCCAAACAGATCCACATCCTCCCGGCGCCGCACCCGGGCCAGGGCGCTGAGCACCAGCACGGCAAAGGTGTTCACCTTGATGCCGCCGCCGGTGGAGCCGGACCCGGCGCCGATAAACATGAGGATCATGGTCAGCAGAGTGCCGCTCTGGCTGAGGGAGCGCAGGTCCACAGTGTTGAAGCCGGCGGTGCGGGGCGTCACCGCCTGGAACGCCGCCATCAACAGCTTGTCTCCGGCGGATGCGCCGGCAAAGGCGTGACCGCCCTCCAGAATGTAAAAGGCGATGCCGCTCACAAGGAATACCAGCAGCGTGCCGGTGAAAGCAAGCTTGCTGTGGAGCCGCCAGCGGCGGAAGCGGGTCCCGTGGGTCAAGATGTCATCCCATACCAAAAATCCCAGGCCGCCGGCGATGATGAGCAGAATGAGCACGATGTTCAGATACGGCTCCCCCGCCGCCGAGGTCAGCGACGCGCCGGTGCCCAGCAGGTCAAAGCCCGCGTTGCAGAAGGCGGAGACCGCGTGGAACACAGCCATCCAGACGCCCCGCAGGCCGTACCGGGGCAAGAACCACACCAGCAGCGCCGCCGCGCCGGCTCCCTCGCACACCACCGTCACCTTCAGCGCCCGGCGGGTCAGCCGCACCACGCCGCCCATCTGCAAGGCGCCCACGGAGTCCATGAGGATGGAACGCCGGTGGAGACCGATGCGCCGCCCCAGGAAAATAGACACCAGGGCGGAGACCGTCATGAAGCTGAGGCCGCCGATCTGGATGAGCACCAGGATCACCGCTTGACCAAACAGGGAGAACTGGGTCCAGGTATCGCACAGCACCAGTCCCGTGACACAGGAGGCGGAGGTGGCGGTAAACAAGGCGTCCAGAAACGGCAGGCTGGCGCGGTCCCGGGAAGCCCAGGGCAGCATCAGCAGCAGCGCCCCCAGCAAAATGAGGCAGGCAAAGCTCAGCGCCAGACTCTGCACGGCGTTGAGGGTAAAACGGCGGCGTTCCATGGGTCCCTCCTTCTGTGAAAGCTGTTCATAATGTGGCTATTATACCCCTATTCCGCCTGCATTTCAACCCAGCGCGGTCCGCCCCGTTGCATCCGGCTGAATCCCTGTGGTATACTGAGAAAAAACACCACGGAGGACAGCTATGCACGCAGTTTTATTCGTCTGTCACGGCAGGATTTACCGGGCATGATGAAAAGTCTCAAATCGTCTTATAAGTCCCGAAAATAAGCGTTTTTTGTGTTTCGCTCTCAATTTTACCAAAGATTTACCAATATTTCTGGAGAGTCAGACTTGCGAAAATATGGAACCAGAATGAGGAGAAAATCAAAATGAGCGATTTATTAACTTGTGAATTTAATATCGATACTGCCTGTGTGGAGCTTTGCTTCGCTGATGGCAGCATGATTTCTATAGACTGCACCGCCGTTGAGAACGAGGTCGCAGACAATATGTACCAGAGGTCAGAGCTTGACTATCTGATATACAATGACCCGGTAGCCTATGCGAATTTAATTCTCAATGGTGACCCGGAAACATACTTGAAAACCGTTACGGAATACAACCCTTTGGACTGATTACCAGAGATAAAGCAAGCCGTCTGTGCGGGCATGAGAAATGCTCGTACAGACGGCTTTTTAGGTGAGTATCTGTTTTCAAATGATAATTTTTATTGCTTGACCGATTCGGTTATTGGTGCTATACTCTAAATAACCGAATCGGTTATTATGTAAAAAGGAGAAAATGAATTGGACAAATTTTTGGCCCTGACCGAAGAAAAGAGAACGGCTATTCTCAATGCGGCGCTCCAGTGTTTCGGCAAGTTTGGTTATGAAAAAGCCTCAATCAATGATATTGCGGTAGCCGCACACATTTCCAAAGCGTCTGTGTTTCAGTATTTCGGCAGTAAAAAGCAGCTCTACATTTACCTACTGGAATACTGCAAGAAAATCATAGAGGGAATATTTGACAAGGAAGCCCTCAATTCCCAAACAGATTTGTTCGACAGAATCCTGGCATCCAGCCGCATGGAAATGGAGAGCTTCCAAAACCAGCCCTTTATTTTGCAGTTTATTACCAGCGTCTGGGAGGAAACCTCTCCGGAAGTAGCCGATGCGCTGGTGATTCTGACCGAGGAAGTCTGCAAATTCAGAAACGATATGGTTCTTCGGGAAGATGATGCGCTGAAGTTCAAAAACCCGGAGGATGCCCAGCCGGTCTTTCAAATGCTGCTTCTGATGGCCGAGGGCTATGCGGCCCGGTACCGTGGGGCGGCGGCCTTCGATTTTCAGGCTGTCATGGAGGATTTTGAGGAGAACATCGCAATTCTGCGGAAAAATTTTTATAAGGAGGAGTATCAAAAATGAGTGAGCAAGCAATCGTCTTAAACCAGCTGACCAAGCACTATGGAACCCATCGGGGGATCAACGACCTCAGTTTCTCGGTGAATGAGGGCGAGTTTTTCGGCTTCATTGGCCCCAACGGTGCAGGAAAATCCACCACCATCCGCACGCTGATGGGCCTGATCCATCCCAGCGGCGGCAACGCCTCTATTTTCGGCCTGGACTGTCAGACCAAGGCCAGTGTCATTGCCAGAGATGTGGGCTACCTTCCCAGCGAGAACAGCTATTATGAAAACATGAAGGTGCGGGACCTGCTGCAATACACCGCTGACCTGTACGGCATGGACTGCGAAACGAAAATGTATGAGCTTTCTGAGCGCCTTAATCTGGATCTGACCCGGAAAATCGCAGACCTGTCTCTGGGTAACAAGAAAAAGGTGGGGATTGTGTCTGCCATCATGACCTCGCCCAAGCTGCTGATTATGGACGAGCCCACCAGCGGCTTAGACCCGCTGATCCAGCAGGCCTTCTACGATATTCTGAAGGAGGAGAACAGCCGGGGAACCACCATTTTCTTCTCATCCCATGTCCTCAGCGAAGTACAGAAGCTGTGTGACCGGGTGGCAATCTTAAAAGAAGGCAAACTCGTGGGCATTCAGTCCATCAAAGAGCTTCGGGAAAGCGGCTATAAAAAGGTCAGCCTCACCGCCAAAACAACCATTCCCCGTGACTTCTGGGGCTTGCCCGGCATTGCCAACTACACCGAGAGTCCTGACAAGACCTCTGTTTCCTTTATGTATAACGGCAATATCACAGCGATCATCGACAAGCTTCACCTGCTGCATTTGGACGATGTGCTTTTGGAAGAGCCCTCTTTGGAGGAAATCTTCATGCACTACTATGCGTAAGGAGGTGTCAGGCATGGTCATTTTGAAATATGAACTGAAAAGACATCGAACCTATATCCTGGGCTGGGCTATCGCCTTGGCACTGTGTATTTTTTTGATGACGCCGACTTATTACAGCTTTCTGGATGCTGCCTCCGTGGAACTCTTTGAAACCATGGGCACCACGGACTTTTACAGGAGTGTCGGCGTATCGATGGAATACCTAACCTCTCCGCTGGGCATTTATGGGTTCCTGACCAGCTTTTTCATGATTGCCTCCGGCATTTTTGGGATGCACTTCGGCATTTCCATTCACACCAGAGAATGTACGGAAGGAACCTCGGAATATCTGTTTACAAAGCCCTTTCCCCGGAAAGCAATTTATTGGGCAAAGGCATTGACCGTGTTTGTCGGCGTGGCAATCGTTGGTGCGGCGTATCTGCTGGCTTCCCTTTTCGCCATGGCAATATTCCGTTCCGGAACTCCCTGGGGAGAGTTTTTCCTGATTGCCCTGTCCCTGACCCTTGTTACGCTGTTCTTCGCTGCAATGGGTCTGATGGTGGGAGTTTTGTTTTCCCGCAACCGCAGTCCGCTGCTGACTGCCGGTTTGGTTGTGTTCGTTGAGTATTGCATTACCAGCTTCTCCAACATCGTCAGTAACCGGGCTATCAGTTTTCTGTCTCCCTACTCGTTCTTCGGAGCCGCCGAGATCTCCAAAGCCGGCTTCTATGACCTCCGGTATCTTGGGTGGTGCGTGCTGCTGTTTGCCTTGTTTTTGGTGCTTTCTTACGGTGTCTTTCTGAAAAAAGACATTCAGTTCCGCAGCTAAGGAGGTGTGAACATGAAAATATTGATTAAAAATGAGTTTCGTCAAACCAGAAGACTTTTGCTGATCTGGCTGGGAATCATGCTGCTTCTGTGCGGTTTCTGCTATTTTGAGCTTCTGTCCCTACAGGACAGTCTGGATGAAATGGCCGCGATGGTCAGCCAATTTCCGAGACTGATCATGATTATGTTCGGAGTCAAAGGCGACTTGACGACATCCACCGGCTGGTATGTGTGCATCTATTTCTGGGAGGGACTGCTGGCGTTTCCCTATGCCATGTCTTTGGGACTGTCCTGTGTGGCAAAGGAAAAGAAATTCGGAACATCGGAATACCTGTTCACAAAGCCTGTGAAGCGGAAAACCATTGTTCTGGCGAAGGTGATCGTCTCGGCAGTGAACCTGCTGGTGTTCGCCCTGTTCAGTGGCGTGTGCAATTATTTCACAATTGTTCTTCCTTTGGGTGGTCTGGATCAGCCGGGAGCGGTGCTTTCCACAACGATGGGAATGTTCTTTACCCAGATCCTCTTTTTTGCCCTGGGGCTGCTGTTTGCCAGCGTGCTCCTGTCCTATAGGGCTGCGGTGCGGACAGGAACAATTTCCATGCTGGCTGCCTATGCGTTGGCCTTTACTGCCGAGTACACAGGTAATCATTTTCTGGACTTTCTGACCCCATTGCGTTATTTTGATGTGTACGAGGTAGCACTGCACGGTTTCCACCTTCCCTATATCTTCTTAACAATCGTTGTGGCAGGCATTTGTGTCGCAGCTGCCCTGAAACAATGGAAACGGCGGGAATTGTGATTTTACATGAATCGTGTATCTTGAAAAAGGCAGCTAACGATATATGGAGGAAATATTTATGTTACGACCAAAAGAAGTAGTATGTAAATGGGTAGATGCGTTCAATAATCACGATGTAGAAGCAATCGTGAGCTTGTACCATGATAACGCAACCAACCATCAAGTGACAAATGATCCCGTGATTGGGATAGATGCAATCCGAGAAATGTTTACAACAGAATTTGCCACTGCCGATATGACTGCCATTGTAGAGAACATCTTTGAAGATGGACAGTGGGCGATTTTAGAATGGAAGGATCCTCTGGGACTGCGGGGATGCGGCTTCTTCCATGTTGTAAATGGTAAAATTCTGTTCCAGAGAGGATATTGGGATAAGCTGTCCTTTTTGAAGCAGCATAATTTACCTATTGAATCGTTGTGAAAAAGTGAACAAAGCACGAAGTTGAAGGGATCAGTAAAATGGAGCGAGGAAGAATTATCGTAATTACAGGCCCTCCGGGAACTGGAAAATCGACAGTATCAGCTATTGTTGCGAAGGAATCCTGTATGGAAAAATCAGTGCATATGCATACCGATGATTTTTACCATTACCTGAGCAAAGGGGCAATATTGCCGCATTTGCCGGAATCCAATGAGCAAAACCTGATTGTGATCGAGGCCTTTTTAGAAGCCGCAAAGCGTTATGCCCGTGGTGGATATGATGTAATCGTGGATGGAATTATCGGCCCGTGGTTTTTGCAGCCTTGGTTAAATATCGTTCACGAAGGCTATGAAGTACATTATATCATTTTGAGAGCAAGCAAGGAGGAAACCCTGAACCGGGCGACTGGACGTTTGAAATTGGATAGCGAAACAAATACTGAATTGGTAGAAGTGATGTGGGAGCAATTCCATCATCTTGGAGTATATGAGCGGAATGCTATAGACACAACAAATGATTCGATTCAGGATACAGTTTCCGCAATAAACGAGAAAATTTCAAATAAAACAGCGTTGTTATTGTAACGGAATACCACCAGCGAAAAACCGCTGCTACATGGAATTAAAACCATGCGGCAGCGGCTTTTTTATTTCCGGGCTTTATTCTTATGACTTGGGAAACTCTTTAAAATGCAATACCCCTGTGCAGGTCAAGGGCGGCAGCCTTGCCCAGTTAAGTGGCGTTGCGCCGCTTAGTACTGGGTATTACTTGGCGCAGAAATGCAGCAAGGAAGCAGCTTCGCTGCCCCTCCCCCTGCGGGGAAAATCTTTAAAAAACGGAGGAACCAAATTTGAAACTGACAAAACACAACGGTCGTGCCGGAAAGAATGGCGTTTACAATCCCAAGCACAATGACCGTAATTTTGATGTGAGCAACAGCGAGCACATTGACGAGCAGCGAGCCGAACACAACATCTACTGGGACTGCTACAACGGTTATCGGCAGCTGGCAGAAAAGAACAGTGACGAGATTGAGCTGGCTTCTACTTTTGAAGAAGTCGAGCAGATTTATTATCACACCCATTATTCTGATTACACGGACGGACAGAATGCCCGTAATGAAAAGAACCGACACACGGAGCGCAACCGCACTACAGATGAAATCCTGAAAAATAAAAAGACCTGCCCGGAGGAAAGTTTGCTCCAAATCGGAAAGATGGAGGAACACGCTTCTGCGGAAACCCTCTTTCTGGTGGCTACGGAATTTTTTGCGGAGCTGGAAAGACGCTTCGGCTCCCATGTCCACATTTTGGACTGGGCATTGCACATTGATGAAAGCACGCCTCACATCCATGAACGTCATGTCTTTGACTGTGAAAATCAGTACGGGGAGCTTTGTCCCCAGCAGGAGAAAGCTTTGGAAGCCCTTGGCTTTGAACTGCCGGAGCCGGACAAGAAGCTGGGTCGCCACAACAATAGAAAAATGGTCTATGATGCCGCCTGCCGGGCTTTGCTGTTCGATATTTGCAGGAAGCACGGATTGCAGCTGGAGGAGGAGCCGGAGTACGGCGGTCGCAAGTATCTGGAAAAGCAGGACTTCATTCTTGCCAAGCAGAAGGAGCAGCTGGTGGCTCAGTCTCAGACGATTCAGGAGCAGGAAGCCGTCATTCAGGAAAAGGAAGAAAAGCTGGACGAGCTGACCTTGAAGCTGGATGATGTGGAAGCTCTGATTGATGATGTTTCCGAGATTGCCTATGATAAGGCGGTGGAGGTTGTGACCGATACCGTCAGGGTGGAAACACACAAGCCAGATGGAGAATGTATTTGAGGTCTTTTGAAGTCCGTTGCCGGACTTCGTTGCTGACCGTTCTCTGCCTGGCACATTTCATTTATGGAGGATAAATGCCTATGACGAAAAATATGGAGATTCCTGTTTGGCGCAGATATACGCTGACCATTGAAGAAGCTGCCGGATATTACCACATCGGAGAAGGAAAGCTGCGGATGCTCATTGACGGGCATCCCAACGAGGATTTCTATGTGATGAACGGAAACCGTGCCCTCATTAAGCGTGAGAAATTCGAGCGGTATCTGGATCAGGCAACGGCAGTATAAAAAAGTGCTTGGCAGAATTGCCGATTTCCTATGATAGACCTATACGGAGAGCCAAACTTGTGCTATTATAACGGTGCAAGTCTGGCTCTCCTTTTACAGTAAAGGAGAGATTTCAATGAGTGAAAAAAGACGAGATAACCGCAATCGGATTTTGCATGAAGGCGAGTACCAGCGTGCAGACGGGAGGTATCGGTTCCGTTACATTGACGAGGACGGAAAAGAGAAAAATGTGTACAGTTGGCGTTTGGACAAAAACGACCCCATGCCCAAAGGCAAGAAACGGGAGCTTTCGCTGCGAGAGAAAGAAAAGCAGATTGAAGCGGATTTGTTTGACCACATCGTAACCAACGGAGGCAATTACACGGTGCTGGAACTGGTGGAGAAGTATGTGTCCCTGAAAACGGGTGTCCGGCACAATACCGTTGCCGGGTACAAGACGGTAATCAATGTTCTGAAAAAAGAAGCATTCGGGAAACAGCGCATTGACAAGGTGCATTTATCGGATGCAAAGGCGTGGCTCATCAAGCTTCAGCAGGTGGACGGCAGGGGCTACAGCTCCATTCATTCCATCCGGGGCGTTCTCAGACCGGCTTTTCAGATGGCGGTGGACGATGACCTGATTCGCAAAAATCCCTTTGGATTTGAGCTGGCATCGGTGATTGTCAACGATTCCGTAACCAGAGAAGCCATCACCCGGAAGCAGGAGCGGGAGCTGCTGAAATTCATCAAGGAAGATGCACATTTCAGCAGATACTACGATGCAATCTATATTCTTTTTCATACCGGGCTTCGTATTTCCGAGTTCTGCGGACTGACGGTTTCTGAGATTGAGTTTGATGAAATGCGTATCAAGGTAGACCATCAGTTGCAGCGCACCTCCCAGATGAAATATGTGATTGAGGAGCCTAAGACAGAGAGCGGTACCCGCTATGTGCCGATGACCGAAGAAGTTGCAGCCTGTTTCCGCAGAATCATTGCCAGTCGTGAAGCACCGAAGGTCGAGCCAATGGTGGATGGGTATATCCGCTTCCTGTGTCTGGATAAAAACGATATGCCAAAGGTAGCCCTGCACTGGGAGAAGTATTTGGAACACATCGTTGAAAAGTACAACAAGATTTACCGCATCCAGATGCCGAAAGTAACCCCTCATGTATGCCGACACACATTTTGCTCCAACATGGCAAAATCCGGAATGAACCCGAAGACATTGCAGTATATCATGGGTCACTCAGACATCAGCGTAACCCTGAATGTCTACGCCCATGTAAACTTCGATGATGCCAAAGCCGAGGTGCTTCGGGTAGCGAATGGCTGAAAAAGCCCGTTGGTAAAGCCGCTGACTATACCAATGAATTTACCAATATTGCAGGGAAAAACATGAGAAGATACGGGACGATTTGAGAAGATACCCCGGAAACAGCAGGGGTATCAAAACCCGAAAAACCCTGTGATACCAAGCATTTGAGAAGAAATACAAGACTTATATGGAGTTATAAAAAGATGATAAAAGTACTATTTATATGCCATGGGAATATCTGCCGCAGTCCTATGGCGGAGTTCGTCATGAAGGACCTGGTCCGTAAGGCCGGAGCAGATACGGAATTTTTCATTGCCTCCGCCGCCACCAGCACGGAGGAGATCGGCAATCCCGTCTACCCACCCGCCCGCAGAAAGCTGGCGGAGCACGGTATCGGCTGCGCCGGAAAGACCGCCCGCCAGCTGCGGCGGGAGGACTATGACCGCTTTGACCTGCTCATCGGCATGGACGGCGCCAATCTGCGGAACATGCGCCGCATCTGCGGCGGCGACCCGGAGGGAAAGCTCTCTTTGCTGCTGGACTGGACCGGCCGGCCCGGCGATGTGGCGGACCCCTGGTACACCGGAGATTTTGAGGCCACCTGGCGGGACGTCCTGGCGGGATGCCAGGGCCTTCTGGCCGCTTTAATAAAAAAAGCATGAGCGCCAAAAGTGCTCATGCTTTTTTATTTCGTCCTTACAGCGGCGGGCGCAAAATTTCCCCGCTTTTTCTGTGGACAATTGCATGCTTTTATCGTATACTTGCTCTAACCAGTATTATTTCAATTTATGCTAAATATAAGTAAAAACAATACTGCACAGGAGGAGTGGTTCGATGTCTGAAAGCTACGCCGGCAAGATCAACCGCAAGCTGCTGAAAAAGCAGCGCATCATCAACGCTGCTGCCGGACGGGAACCGGCGGACCTGGTTTTGAAAAACGCCACCTACGTGAACGTATTTTCCAATGAGCTGTGCACGGCGGACATCGCCGTGGCGGAGGGGCTCATCGTGGGCATGGGAAGCTACACCGGCACTGAGGAAGTGGACTGCTCCGGAAGGATCGTGCTGCCGGGCTTTCTGGACGCCCACATCCACCTGGAAAGCTCCCTGGTCTCCCCCAAGGAATTTGTGAAGGCGGTGCTGCCCCACGGCACCACCACCGTCATCACGGACCCCCACGAGATCGCCAATGTCATGGGCACCGACGGCATCGAGTACATGCTGCAGGCCACGGAAGACCTGCCGGTGGACGTGCGGTTCATGCTGCCCTCCTGCGTGCCGGCCACGCCTCTGGATGAATCCGGCGCCGTGCTGGACTACCGCAGCCTGGACAGCTTTTACGACCACCCCAGGGTCCAGGGACTGGCGGAGATGATGAACTTCGTGGGCACCATCGCCGGGGACGACCAATGTGTGGAGAAGATCGTAGCGGCCCAGGCCCACCACAAGAAAATCGACGGCCATGCCCCGGACCTGCAGGGCAACGACCTCAACGCCTACATCGCCGCCGGCGTGTACTCCGACCACGAGTGCCATGACCTAAAGGACGCCATCGCCAAGCTGGAGCGGGGCCAGTTCATCATGATCCGGGAGGGCACCGCCGCCCGGAACCTGGAGGCCCTAATGCCCCTGCTGTGCGGCAAGTACGCCGAGCGGTGCATGTTCTGCACGGATGACAAGCACCCCAACGACCTGCTGGAAAAGGGCCACATCGACTATATCGTGAAAAAGGCCATCTCCCTGGGAGCGGACCCCATCATCGCCGTGAAGGTGGCCTGCCACAACGCCGCCCGGTATTTCCTGCTGAATAACCGGGGCGCCATCGCGCCGGGCTATCTGGGGGACTTCGTCATCATCGACAATTTCCAGAATTTCCACATTGAAAAAGTCTTTAAAAAGGGCGAACTGATGGTGGAAAACGGCGTGGTGCGGGACTTCCCCGCTCCCGCCATCGAGCCCTACCTGGTAGAGCGGGCCCACAGCACCTTCCATGTGGGCACCCTCACCGCCGGCGACTTTACCGAGCGCCGTCCCCGGGGCATCATCGCCATGGTCAACGGCGAGATCACCACCGAGGACGCCGGCTACTCCGACCGCATCGATGTGGAATACGACGTGCTGAAGATCGCTGTGGTGGAGCGCCACAAAAACACCCACCACATCGGCATCGGCTTCCTCCAGGGCTACGGCTTGAAGTCCGGCGCCGTGGCCACCTCCATCTCCCACGATTCCCACAACATCATCGTGGTGGGCACCAGCGAGGCCGATATGGCTGCCGCCGCCAACCGGGTGGCGGAGCTGGGCGGCGGCATCGTGGTGTGGGACGGAGGCGCGCCCATCGCGGAGGTGCCTTTGGCCATCGCCGGCATCATGAGCGACGAGCCGCTGGTAGAGGTGAACGAAAAGCTGGAAGATGCCAAGGAGAAGGCCTTCGCCCTGGGCGTCTCCCGGGGCATCGACCCATTTATGACCCTCAGCTTCATGGCCCTTCCGGTGATCCCCACCCTGCGCATCACCACCCGGGGCGTGTTCGATGTGTCCCAGCAGACGTACGTGTAAGCCCTCCGCCGCCCCGGCGAACGCCGGGGCGGCGGTTTGTCAACGGAGCGTTGTTTGCCTTTTTCCCGCGGCTTTGGTATCCTGCAGATGAGGTGAGCGGTATGAATCCACAAGAAACCGGCAGACTGATCTCCCGCCTGCGGAGAGAGCGGGGTCTGACCCAGCGTCAGGTTGCGGAGGCGCTGCATGTCAGCGCCCAGGCCGTCAGCAAATGGGAGCGGGGCTTGGGCTGCCCGGACGTCAGCCTGCTGCCGCCGCTGGCCGGAATATTCGGGGTCAGCGCGGAACGCCTGCTGGCAGGCGACCTGGCCCCCAACGATTTGGAGGTCGGCAATTTGAAAAAGCTAAAAATCTATCTGTGCCCGGACTGCGGCAACATCGTCACCGCCGCCGCGGAGGGCGAATTCCATTGCTGCGGCCGAAAGCTGGAGCCCTTGACACCCCGTCCCGCCGACGAGGCCCACGCTGCGTCTGTCCAGCCGGTGGAGGAGGACCTGTACGTCACCTTCTCCCACCCCATGGAGAAGGGCCACTTCATCCGGTTCGCCCTGTGGCTGGGAATTGACCGGATGCTGCTGGTGCGTCTGTACCCGGAGCAGGGCAGCGAGTTCCGCATCCCCAACCTGCGCGGCGGCGGCAAGCTGTACCTTTGCTGCAGCCGGGACGGACTGTACGAGGTGCCTCTGTGAGCGCCGTGTTCACACCTGTGGACCGGGCCTCCTGGCCCCGGCGGCAGGCCTTCTGGTACTATACCGAGGCGGCCCCCACCGCCTATTCCATTACCTGCCGGGTGGAGGTGACCAATGCCCGCCGGGCCCTCAAGGACGCGGGACTGCGGTTTTTCCCGGCGTATTTGTGGCTGGTGACAGAGGCCATTTCCCACCAGAGCGCCCTGCGGCTGGCGGAGCGGGACAGTGTTCCGGGCCACTGGAACCAGCTGGCGCCCGCCTACCCAAGGCTCTGCCGGGAGGACGGCTCCACCGCCCTGCTCTGGACGGAGCACCGTGATTCCTTCCGGGCCTTTCACGAGGCCTATCTGGGGGACTGCGCCCGCTATCCCGCCAGGGGTGACCTGCTTACAGAGAAGGGCCCGCCGCCGGAAAACAGCTACGTCATCTCCTGCATTCCCTGGTTCACCTTTGACAGCTTCGCTCTTCAAACCCAGCGGCCCAAGGGGTACTTTTTCCCCAGCTTCGAGGCGGGCGCCTTCCAGGAACGGGATGGACAGGTGTGGATGCCCCTGTCCATCACCGCCCACCACGCCGCCGCGGACGGCTGGCACCTAAAGGGCTTTTTGGAAGAGTTGACCTCCGCCTTCGCCGCGCCGGAAGCGTGGATGGACAAATAGGCTTATCCGCGGGCTTTTTCCTCCAGCCATGTGAGGGTGGAGTAATACAGCATCACCAGAGCTGAAGAAAGCAAAACGCCCGCCAGGATGTCCGTGAACCAGTGCACACCGGAGAGCAGTCTTCCCACCACCGTCACCACGATCAGCAAAACAGCGGCACCGTCCAGAAACATACGCAGCCCCTTCTTTTCCGGAAGCAGGCGGCGGAACTGCATGACGGCCGTGCTCATGACGCAGATGACGAGCATCGTGTGGGAGGAGGGATAGGATGCCTCCAGCTCGGTATGCAGGATGATGGGCCGGTAATTGACCACCACACACTCGAAAAGCACGTAAACAGCGGCGGCAGCCACATAAAACGCCCCCAGCAGCAGGATGCCGCCATCCACCTTGAGAAGGCTTTTCCGCCGCAGCAGCTGCGTAAGGCCCACAAGCGCGAAGCCGCACGCGGTCAGCAGGGCGGCCACACCCAGCCAGTCCGTCACCGCGTACCATCCCAGGTGGACTCCCAGGCGCTGAAAGACGAATTGGTTGAGGGCCGCCAATCCAACAGAGGACCCTTTCGGTCCGATGGCTTTTACGTCAACGGTTTTCACGATACACGTGAACAGCAAAAATGACAGAAACAGCAATCCTGTAATGGTGAAATTTTTTCTGTGTTTGTTTTTCATGGTTTTTCTCCTCATGATTCGTATTTCGCAGCCTGCGCGTTCATCTTCTCCCCGTGGGAGGCAAAAGGCGAGAAACCTGTCGTCACAACAGGAAAAGAGCTCTGACACGTTTCGTGTCAGAGTTCTTTTTGCGTACGTGAGGCACTGCTAGTTCGTTTTTCCCTCTTTTACCAGCAGAAAAACCTTTCCCACAAACAGCAGGAACAAAAATGTCGCAGCGTACGGCTCCCTCGCCGCGATGAAAAAGCAGATGCATATAACGCTCAACGCCATGGAAGCCTTTGCCGCGGCGGAAGCACACCGTTCCTTCTCAAAACGGACCAATCCCAGCCTTACCGCGCCAAGGGCCGTCATGACCACAGCCATGACCCAAAAGACTGCCAGGTTAAACGGAGTCGTGGAGGTATAACGCGGCAGACTGACAGAATAAATGTATCCATCCGCAGCCTCCCCGTACAACGGCAAGAAAATGAGCGCAGCCGCCATAAGATCCAGAACGCCGCCGGCTCCGAGGGAAAAGCGTTTCAATTTTGCGCTGCTCTCCCTCTGGGCCAGGGTGAGCAGCTCCTCCCCCGACAGCAGGTCGTCGATGGAAACAGAGAATACCCCCGAGATGGCCTTCAGAGAATCAATACCGGGGTAGCCCTTTCCGCTCTCCCACTTTGAAACAGCCGTTCTGGACACATACAGCTTCGCTGCAAGCTGCTCCTGGGTGAGGCCATGCCGCTTTCTCAGCAGCTGCAGTTTCTCGCCAAATTCCATAATTTCCGCCTGCTCAGCCCTTGGGCAGCAGCCCCACCACCAGGATCACCAGGATCAGCACCGGCAGCACGAACTGGAAGTAGGGCTTCAGCCGGGGGGACATCTTCACGCCCGTGCCGGTGTTGGCCTCCGCCAGGTATTTGTCAAAGCCCCAGCCCCACTTGCTCACGCAGAACAGCAGGTACACCAGAGAGCCGATGGGCAGCAGCAGGTTGCTGACAATAAAGTCCTCCGTGTCCAGCACATCCTTGCCCGGCAAGGGGTGGAAGCCGCTCCAGACATTGTAGCCCAGAACACAGGGCAGGCTGGCCAGCAGGATAAACACACAGTTGAACAGGACCGCCTTCTTCCGGCTCCAGCCGAAATTGTCGATGCAGGAGGCCAGGAGATTTTCAAACACGGCGATGACCGTGGAAAAGCTGGCGAAGGTCATAAACAGGAAGAACAGCGTGCCCCACAGGCGGCCGCCGGCCATATTTACAAACACCTTGGGCAGCGTCATAAAAATGAGGGCAGGCCCCTGGTCCGGCTGCACGCCAAAGCTGAAGCAGGCGGGGAAAATGATAAGGCCGGACATGAGGGCCACGAAGGTGTCCAGACCGCAGATGCGGACGGCCTCGCCGGTGAGGGTGTGCTCCGTGCTCATGTAGCTGCCGAAGATCTCCATAGCGGCAATGCCCAGGCTCAGAGTAAAGAAGGCCTGGTTCATGGCGGCCACGACCACGCTGCCCAGGCCCGCCTCCACGGCCCGGCCAAAGTCCGGCAGCAGGTAGAACCTCACGCCCTCGGCGGCTCCCTCCAGCGTCAGGCTGTGGACAGCCAGCACCAGAATGAGCCCCAGCAGGCCCAGCATCATCACCTTTGTGATGCGCTCCAATCCCTTCTGCAGGCCGAAGCTCACCACCGCGAAGCCCGCCAGCACCGTCAGCACCATCCAGGCGGTCATCTCGCCGGGGCTGCCCAGCATGGCGCCGAACACAGCGTCAATGTCTCCGCCCTGGAGACCGGAAAACGTGCCGCCGGCAAATTTAAAGAAATAACCCAGCATCCAGCCGGAAACTGTGGTATAATACATCATCAGCAGGTAGCAGCCCGCCACGCAGAACCAGCCGTGCAGGTGCCACTTGCTGCCGGCAGGCTCCAGCTCCCGGTAGCCCAGCACCGCGCTTTTGCGGCTGGCGCGGCCCACCGCCAGCTCCATGGTCAGCACGGGAACGCCCATGCAGACGAGGAACAGCAGGTAGAACAGCACGAACACACCGCCGCCGTTGGCGCCGGTGACATAGGGAAATTTCCACACGTTGCCGATGCCGATGGCGCAGCCCGCGCTCACCAGCAGGAATCCCAGCCGGGATTGGAAATTTTCACGTTTCATAAACAGCGTTTTCTCCTCTTTCTTTCTCATCGCTGCAGCGGCAGCAGCAAGCCAGTTTCCCCTCCGGTCCGCCGCCTTGCCGCAGATATTTTATATAGTATCGGACTGCCGTAGGAAAGTCAATCAATTTGCCTAAGAAACTTTGGGAAAAACCAGCATTTTAGCTCTTTAAAGCAATATTTGGAGGTTTGAAATATGGATATTTTGATCGTTGTGGACATGCAGAACGACTTCGTCAGCGGCGCCCTGGGCACCCGGGAGGCCGTGGACATCGTGCCCCGTGTGGCGGAGCGTGTGGCGGCCGGCGCGGACCTGGGCGAGACCATTCTCTTCACCCGGGACACCCACGAGGAAAACTATCTGGAAACCCGGGAGGGCCGCGCCCTGCCGGTGCCCCACTGCATCCGGGGCACAGAGGGCTGGGAGATCGTCCCCCAGCTGCGGCAGTACATGGTGGGCTTCGCCCCGGTGGACAAGCCCACCTTCGGCAGCACCGCCCTGGCCCAGATGCTCTCCGCCATCAACCAGGGCACTCCCGTGGAGAAGATCACCCTCATCGGCCTTTGCACGGACATCTGCGTCATCTCCAACGCCCTGCTGCTGAAAGCCTTTTTGCCGGAGGCGGAGATCGCGGTGGACGCCTCCTGCTGCGCCGGCGTCACTCCGGAGAGCCACAAAAACGCCCTGGCAGCCATGAAGGCCTGCCAGATCACCGTGGAAAACGAAGTCTGAACATACCGGGGACCCGGAGAACGGGTCCCCGGTATGTTCTCCAGGCGGACAGGTGTCCATTGGTATTTGTCACCGCTTCCCGGCGCCGGCCAGGCTCATTCTTGGTGAGAATCCCAAATTTGCAAGTTAAAGCGTCTTTTCCTGCAAATCCGCTTTGCATTTTTGGGGATTTGTGCTATATTGTTTTGCAAGAAATTTTCGGATGCTTCCGAAAGCAGGAGGTCCTGTACATGATCACTCTCCACCCCAATGGCGTGTTCCTGGCAAACGGTGTCCCCAGCGAGACTGCTCCCGTCTCCCCGGAGGAAGGCCGCAGACAAACCATGGCCTGGAACATTCTCCAGTCCCACAACACTTCCGGCGACCAAAAGCGTCTGAAAATCCGCTTTGACGCCATGGTTTCCCATGATATTACCTATGTTGGTATCATCCAGCAGGCCCGGGCCTCCGGCATGAAGGAATTTCCCATTCCCTACGCCCTGACCAACTGCCACAACAGCCTGTGCGCTGTGGGCGGCACCATCAACGAGGACGACCACGTGTTCGGCCTGTCCGCCGCTAAAAAATACGGCGGCATCTATGTGCCCGCCAACCAGAGCGTCATCCACTCTTATGCAAGAGAGCAGATGGCGGGCTGCGGAAAGATGATCCTGGGCTCCGACTCCCACACCCGCTACGGCGCCCTGGGCACCATGGCCGTGGGTGAGGGCGGCCCGGAGCTTTGCAAGCAGCTTTTGAAAAATACCTGGGACATCAACTACCCCGAGGTGGTGCTGGTGTACCTCACCGGCACGCCCAAACGGGGCGTGGGTCCCCACGACGTGGCCATCGCCCTGGTGAAGGCCACCTTTGCCAGCGGCTTTGTCAACAACCGGGTGCTGGAGTTCGTCGGTCCCGGCATCGCAAACCTCCCCATTGACTTCCGCAACGGCATCGATGTCATGACCACGGAGACCACCTGCCTGTCCTCCATCTGGGAGACCGACGCGGTGACGGAGGGCTTCTACCAGGTCCACCAGCGGCCCGAGGCCTTCAAGGCCCTCCACCCCGGCGATTTCGCCTACTATGACCGCATGGTGACCATTGACCTTGACAAGGTGGAGCCTATGATCGCCCTGCCCTTCCACCCCTCCAACGCCTGGACCATCCGTGAGTTCCTGGAGAATGCGGCGGACATCCTGGCCAAGGTGGAGGCCGACGCCCAGGCCCGCTACCCCAAGGCCCACGTGAAGCTCACCGACAAGATCCACGACGGCGGCGTGTGGGCGGACCAGGGCGTTATCGCCGGCTGCGCCGGCGGTCTGTTCGACAACATCACCGAGGCGGCGGACATTCTCCGGGGCGGCAGCTGCGGCAACGGCTACTTCGCCCTGGACGTGTATCCCACCAGCGTGCCTGTCAGCCTGGAGCTGACGAAAAACGGCGCTACCACCGCCCTGCTGGAGGCGGGCGCCGTCATCAAGCCCAGCTTCTGCGGTCCCTGCTTCGGCGCCGGTGACGTGCCCGCCAACAACGGCCTTTCCCTGCGGCACACCACCCGCAACTTCCCCAACCGGGAGGGCTCCAAGCCCGCCGAGGGGCAGTTTGCCGGCGTGTGCCTCATGGACGCCCGCTCCATTGCCGCCACCGCCCTAAACGGCGGCAGGATCACCCCCGCCACGGACATCGACTATACGCCTGTCCACCTGGACTATCACTTTGATAAGGGCGTCTATGACCGCAGGCTGTACTACGGCTTCGGCAAGGCGGACCCGGACGCGGAGCTCATCATGGGCCCCAACATCACCGACTGGCCCAAAATGGAGCCTCTGGCGGAAAACCTGCTGGTGGAGCTGGCGGCGGTGCTCCATGACCCCGTCACCACCACCGACGAGCTGATCCCCTCCGGCGAGACCTCCTCTTACCGCTCCAACCCCTTGCGGCTGGCGGAGTTCACCCTCTCCCGCCGGGAGCCCGCCTACGTGGGCCGGGCCAAGGCCGCGGCGGCCCAGGAGGCGGAGCGCCGCGGCGGCAAGACCCCGGAGAAGCTGAAGGCCCTGCTGGACCGGGTAGGCGACGGCGAAGCCCTGCTGGGCAGCACCCAGTTCGGCTCCTGCGTGTTCGCCAACAAGCCCGGCGACGGCTCCGCCCGGGAGCAGGCGGCCTCCTGTCAGAAGGTGCTGGGCGGCTTTGCCAACATCTGCTATGAGTTCGCCACCAAGCGTTACCGCTCCAACTGCATCAACTGGGGCATCCTGCCCTTCACCCTGGACAAGGACACGCCCTTTGATTACCAGCCGGGAGACTGCGTGTTTGTTCCCGGCATCCGCCGGGCCATTGAAAGCGGCCTTGAAGACATTCCCGCCAAGGTCCTGCTGGCAGGCGGCGGCACGGAGGACATCACCCTCCACGTGAAGGGGCTGACTTCTGACGAGCAGGAGATCATTCTGGACGGCTGCCTCATGAACTATTACGCAAAGCGGGTGAATTGACATGGAAAAGATCAAAATGACCACTCCCCTGGTGGAGATGGACGGCGACGAGATGACCCGGGTCCTCTGGGCCATGATCAAGGAAAAGCTGATTTTGCCCTTTGTGGACTTGAAAACGGAGTACTATGACCTGGGGCTGCTGCACCGCAACGAGACACGGGACCAGGTGACCATCGACGCCGCCAACGCCACAAAGCGTCTGGGTGTTGCTGTCAAGTGCGCCACCATTACCCCCAACAAGCAGCGGATGGAGGAGTACCCGGAGCTGACAGAGATGTGGAAGTCTCCCAACGGAACCATCCGGGCCATTCTGGACGGCACCGCCTTCCGGGCCCCGATCCTGCTGCCCTTTATCCATCCGGCGGTGAAGAACTGGGAAGCCCCCATCACCATCGCCCGCCACGCCTACGGCGATATGTACAAAGCCGTTGACATGGTCACCGGGGAGCCCGGCACCGCCACGCTGACCTTTAAGGGCGAGAGCGGCGAGGAAAAGACGCTGACGGTCCAGACCGTCAAGGGCCCCGCCGTCTGGCAGGGCCAGCACAACACCGAGGCCAGCATCCGGGCCTTTGCCCGCAGCTGCTTCCAGTACGCCATCAACTGCAAGCAGGACCTGTGGTTCTCCACCAAGGACACCATCTCCAAGGTGTACGACGGGGAGTTCAAGCGTATTTTTGAGGAAGAGTACGAGACCACCTACAAGGCGGAATTTGAAAAACTGGGCCTCACCTATTTCTACACCCTCATCGATGACGCCGTGGCCCGTGTCATCCGCTCCAATGGCGGCTTCATCTGGGCGCTGAAAAACTACGACGGCGACGTCATGAGCGACATGGTGGCCACGGCCTTCGGCAGCCTCGCCATGATGACCTCCGTGCTGGTGTCCCCCGATGGCACTATGGAGTTTGAGGCCTCCCACGGCACTGTCACCCGCCACTATTACCGCTACCTCAAGGGAGAAAAGACCTCCACCAACCCCATTGCCACCATTTTCGCCTGGTCCGGCGCCTTCAAGCGCCGGGGCGAGCTGGATGGTCTGCCGGAGCTGGTCCGGTTCGGCCAGGCCATGGAGGACGCCTCTTTGGAGACTCTTTCCGACGGCGTCATGACCGGAGACCTCCTCCCCCTGGTAGACCCGGGCTTCCAGGCCCACGCTGTCAACAGCGAGGAATTTCTGGACGCCATCGCCGTCCGCCTGGCGGCGAAGCTGGCTTAACGGATCATCGTTCATTCCCTGTCTCCGGCAATGCCGGGGACAGGGACTTTTTAGTTCCGCCTCTCCGCCGGAGGAACCCGGCGCCTTACGCCAAGCCGGCAAGGTCCGCTGCCTGCTCCCGGGCGGAGCCGCCCTGCTCCAGGTCCAGCAGTCCCGCCAGTGTGGCCATGGTGGTGCCCAGCTGGGTAAACAGCAGCGCTGTCCGGGTCAGCTCCTCGGCGGTCATGGTCCTTGTCAGAGTCAAGGCAAGGGCATGGACCTCTGTGACGTTCTGAAAAGCATCCATGACCCCCCTCCTCTCCGTCCAGTCTATGAGCCGTGCGGGAAATCCTTTCCTTGTGTGGCAGGTTTTGAGGGTTGCTTCCTGCCATTGGGATTCGGTATGATGGAAACCAACCAAAGAAAGGAAGATCCGTTATGAAAAAGTTCCTGTGTTCTTTTCTGCTGGCCGCCTGTCTGGCTGTACCGGCCCAGGCTGCCCGGACAGTGCCTGTCCAAGTGGACGGGCAGCTTCTGTCGGTCCGGGGCACACTGGAGGGCGGCGTTACCCACTTTCCCCTGCGGGCCCTGCTGGACGCCCTGGGGGGCTGGTCCGTATGGTGGGACAGCGCCGAGAGGGAGGCCGTGGCGGTGCACGGCAGTGTGCGCCTGACGGCGGACCCGGAGGACAACACCGTCACCGTCGGCGGCCAGACGTATGACGGCAGGGTATATGTGAAAAACGGCAGGACCTACGTGCCCTTGCGGCTGACCATGAACCTGCTGGGGGGCAGCGCCGCCTGGGACCCCTGGCTGGGAGGCGCCGCTGTCACCTCCGGGGAGGCGGACCATGACGCCATGGACCTCTACTGGCTCAGCCGCATTATCAGCGCCGAGAGCCGGGGGGAGAGCCTGTCCGGTCAGATCGCCGTGGGTAACGTGGTACTCAACCGGGTGGAGAGCGGCCAATTTCCGGACACCATCCCCGGCGTCATCTTTGACCGGGTGGACGGCGTCCAGTTTGAGCCGGTGAAAAACGGCACCGTGTATGATGAGCCCACCGCCCAGTCCGTGGAGGCCGCCCGGCGCGTTCTGGAGGGGGAAAATGTCATCGGCGACGCCCTGTACTTTTACGCCCCCGCCCTGTCCCAGGGCGTATGGATCAACGCTAACCGCACCTATGCCCAGACCATCGGCTGCCACCGCTTTTATCTGTGATTTGACTTTTGCAGGCCGCGGGACTACAATAGACGCATCAAGTTGAAAAGGAGCATGCCGCATGCTGTTTTCCGCTCATCCCCGCGTGCAGTACCGCAAGGCCCCGGCCCACGAGGTCATCTGCCAGCTGCGCTTTCCCACCATTCTCTCTATCAACACCGTGGAGCCCGCCGACTTTCAAGAGGCCATCCGGGCGGAGTTTCCCAAGTATGCCCGCCGGCAGGATACGACGCCCCCCAAGATCACGCTGGTCAACGGTTCCGCCCCTAAGGTGGAGCAGCAGCCTCCCGTCATCAACTATCACTTCCTCTCCGCCGACAACCAGTGGAAGCTGAATCTGACGAAGGATTTCATCGCCCTGTCCACCCTGCATTACACGGGTTGGGAGGAGTTTGCCCGCCATTTAGACAAGCCCCTGGCCGCTTTCATCAAGCTGTACAAGCCCGCCTACTTCCAGCGGGTGGGCCTTCGGTATGTGAACATCTTCTCCCGGTCCTCCCTGGGCATTGAGGACGCCAAGTGGGCCGAGCTCATCTCCCCCGCCTATGTCGGTCCCCTATGCCAGCCGGATGCCATGGAGGAAAATTTCCTGAACTGTGCCAGCGACCTGCTGCTGCAGCTGGATTCCAGCTGCCGGGCCAAGATCCACGCCGGCCCGGGCCGTTTGAAAAACACCGCCCAGGGCGCTCCCCAGGACCCGGAGGTCAAGTTTATTTTTGACATGGACCTGTCCATGGGCGGCGATGTGCCCTGCACCTTATCCGCCGCCGGACTGGAGACCCTCCACGGCCACGCCACCCGTATTTTCGAGGGCGCTGTCACAGACCGGCTCCGCACGGCGATGGGCCCTGTCTGACCGTTTTTGAGAGAAAAACAAACAAAAGTGCCCATGTCCGCCATCGGATATGGGCACTTTTGTTTTTGTAAAAAATAGAGGAAAACGATTGTATTTGCGTTTTTGATTTTAGGAATTTTCAATCTTGTGCAAAATACCCATTATCCGCTATTCTAAGGGTGTAAATTTAGCACGTTAAACCGTGTAAAAAAAGAGGGTCAATCTGTATGTTGAAAAGTGAGTATCTGCAGCGTGTCTATTCCCAGGTCGTTACCCGCGATCCCGACCAGAAGGAGTTCCACCAGGCCGTTCTGGAGGTCCTGGAGAGCCTGGACCTGATCGTCGACAAGCACCCCGAGTATGAGGCCAACGGCGTCATCGAGTCCTTTGTGGAGCCGGAGCGCGTGGTGTCCTTCCGCGTGCCCTGGGTGGACGATGAGGGCCATGTCCAGGTAAACCGGGGCTACCGTGTCCAGTTCAACTCCGCCATCGGTCCTTACAAGGGCGGCCTGCGGTTCCATCCCACTGTGAACCTGTCCATTCTGAAGTTCCTGGGCTTCGAGCAGATTCTGAAGAACAGCCTCACCGGCCTGCCCATCGGCGGCGCCAAGGGCGGCAGCGACTTTGACCCCAAGGGCAAGAGCGACGCCGAGGTCATGCGCTTCTGCCAGAGCTTTATGACGGAGCTCTCCCGCCACATCGGCCAGTTCGTGGATGTTCCCGCCGGAGACATCGGCGTAGGCGGCCGTGAGATCGGCTACCTGTTTGGCCAGTACCGCCGCATCCGTGACGCCCACGAGGCCGGCATTCTCACCGGCAAGGGCTTGACCTATGGCGGCTCCCTGGCCCGTACGGAGGCCACCGGCTTCGGTCTGTGCTACTTGACCCAGGAAATGCTCAAGTGCATGCGCAATGACAGCTTTGACGGCAAGACCGTCGTCATCTCCGGCAGTGGCAACGTGGCCATCTTCGCCTGCCAGAAGGCCACCGAGCTGGGCGCCAAGGTAGTCGCCATGAGCGACTCCAACGGCTACATCCACGATCCCAACGGCATCGATCTGGACGTGGTGAAGGACATCAAGCTGGGCCATCGCGGCCGCATCAAGGAGTACGCTGACCGGGTTCCCGGCAGCACCTATTCCGAGGGCTTCCGGGGTATCTGGACCATTCCCTGCGACATCGCCCTGCCCTGCGCCACCCAAAACGAGATCGACGGTGACATCGCCAAGACCATCGTGAAAAACGGCGCCATTGCCGTGGCTGAGGGTGCCAACATGCCCTCCCGTCCCGAGGCCATCCATGTGTTCCAGGATGCCGGTCTGCTGTTTGCTCCCGCCAAGGCTGCCAATGCCGGCGGCGTGGCCACCAGCGCGCTGGAAATGAGCCAGAACAGCATGCGCTACTCCTGGACCTTCGCGGAAGTGGACGCCAAGCTGCAGGAGATCATGGCCAACATCTTCCACAACGCCTATGACGCCTCTGTGGAGTGCGGCGTCGAGGGCGACCTGGTCGTGGGCGCCAACATCGCCGGCTTCAAGAAGGTCGTGGATGCCATGCTGGCCCAGGGTATTGTGTAAGCGCTCTATCCCCGCTTTGAAAAAGAAAAGCCAGGACGCGGAACCGGAATTGGTTCCGCGTCCTGGTCTTTTTTATCAATCCCGGAACATAGGAGTGGAGAGATAGCGCTCTCCGCTGTCCGGCAGCAGGGCCACGATGACCTTGCCCCGGTTTTCCGGGCGCCGGGCCAGCTCCGCTGCCGCCCAGACGGCTGCGCCGGAGGTGATGCCCACCAGGATGCCCTCCCGCCGGGCCAGATCCCGGCCGGTACGATAGGCGTCCTCGTCCGTCACAGGGATGATCTCGTCCAGAACGGAGCGGTCCAGATTGGCGGGAATGAAATTGGCTCCGATTCCCTGAAGGCCATGAGGACCGGCGTGTCCCTCGGTCAGAAGAGGCGAAGAGGCCGGCTCCACCGCCACCACCTGTACAGCCGGGTTCCGCGCCTTCAGATACCGGCCGGTGCCGGTGAGGGTGCCGCCGGTGCCGGCGCCCGCTACGAAAATATCCACTTTTCCCTCGGTGTCCGCCCAGATCTCCGGGCCGGTGGAGGCCTCATGAGCCGCGGGATTGGCAGGGTTTTCAAACTGCCCGGCAATGATGCTGCCAGGGATCTCCCTTTGCAGCTCCTCCGCCTTGGCCACGGCGCCGGACATTCCCTCCGCTCCGGGGGTCAGAACGATCTGGGCGCCGTAGGCGGCAATGAGGTTCCGCCGCTCCACGCTCATGGTATCCGGCATGGTGAGGATGACCCGGTATCCCTTGGCGGCGCCGACGGCGGCCAGGCCAATGCCGGTGTTGCCGGAGGTTGGTTCAATAATGGTGCCGCCGGGGAAAAGCCGCCCCTCCGCCTCGGCACAGGCGATCATATGGGCCGCCACCCGGTCCTTGGAACTGCCGGCGGGGTTGGCCCGCTCCAGCTTGGCGAGAACGACGGCGGGTAAGCCGTGGGCTTCTTCGTACCGGCACAGCTCCAGCAGCGGCGTATGGCCAATGAGGTCTGTGATACCGTGGGCAATGTTCATGACAGAGTCCCTCCCATTGATTCAGATTGGGTCTATCATACACCCTCGCTGCCCTGTTTGCAATGGGTGCGGCTCCAGGAAAAACGCCGCCCGTTTGGGCGGCGTTTCCGCTTATTTTGCGATCTCGAACTCCACGGTGCCCAAGGCGCCGATGGCCACGGTGTAGGGCGGGAACACCACCACGGGATTTCCGCTCTCATTGATATAGAAGCTGGTGGTCTCATCCACGGTGGTAAAGCCGCCCATGCTCTCATCAAAATACACAGCAGGGTCCTCCGCCGCGGCCATCTGGGCGCGGATGGCGTCGTTGCAGACAGCCACCCAGTCCTCTCCCAGCAGGTCCCGCAGGGTCAGCTCCCTTTCGGAGGCCAGGTCCAGGTTGTAATAGGTCTGCTCTTGATAGGCGTTGGCGATGCTGACGGCGCTGCTGACCACGAAGGAGACGGTGGTATCCGTCTGGGACTTGATGTCATAGGTCACAGTGACCTGGTTGTCATGCTTTTCCCATTCCTCCTGCGTGCCGCCGGTGGCAAAATAGGCCTCCTTGTAATCGGCCACGATCTGCTCACCCTCGGCGATCTTCTCATCCACCTTGGCCTGGATCTGCGCGCTGATCTTATCGGCATAGTCGCTGCCGCTGACGGCAGGCTGCTCTACCTTCACGGTGTGGTCGCTGTTGACATCCGTGAAGTCCCGGACCGTCAGCACCCGGAAGATACCGCCCAGCACCGGCAGGTCGGCGGCAGCAGCTGCCACAGTGGGGCTGAGATTCAGTGCGCCGAACACCACCACAAAGCAGGCGGCCGCGGCGCCCAGGCTCCGCCGCAGGCGGCGGGCACGATAGCGGCTCCGGCCCTGGCGGATGCCCGCCCGGACCCGCCGGTCCAGTTCCTCGGGGATAGGCGTGGCCTCGTAACGCTCTCTTGCTTCCTTAAATTCCTTCATCATGCTTCTCCTTCCACAGCAATGCGCAATTTTTTCAAGCCGGTATATAGTCGGGTCTTCACGGTGCTTAGGGGACAGTCCACCACGCCGCTGATCTCTTTCAGAGACAGATCCTCATAAAAGCGCAGGCGGATGATGGTGGCCACCTCCGGCGGCAGGGCATCCACCCGGCTGGCCAGGGAGCCGTCCTCCGGCAGCGGGTCCTCATAGCTGCCGGCGTCCAGCGCCTCCGGCGGGACAAACGTCACCCGTTTCCGCTGGCGCAGCTGGTCCATGCATGCGTTGACCAAAATGCGGGTGAACCAGGTCCGTATGGCGCCGGCGTCCCGCAGGCTATCCTGTTTTTCCAGTGCTTTGCAGACGGCGGTCTGTACCGCGTCCAAAGCCTCTTCCCTGTTGTTCAGATAGCTGTACGCCAGACGGTAAAAGCGGGCCTGGTCTTCCACAAGATATGCCGTCAATTCACTTTCGGAGATATGAGCCATATGCGCAAGGTCCTTTCTGTTCGTTCTGCCTAATAGACGGAGCAGGCTGGGAAAAAGTTTGGAAGGAGAAAAATTTTTCAGAAAGAAAGAGCCGGAAGTCCCGGCTCTTTCCTTATTCATACCGCAGAGCGTCGATGGGGTTCAGCTTAGCCGCCTTGTTGGCGGGAAGATAGCCGAACAGCATCCCGATGCCCACGCTGACGCCGAAACTGATGAGGATGGCCCCCGGCGTAGGCGTGGCGTTGAAAGTGACGCCGCTGGCCGCGCCCAGAGACTGCACCAGCACCCCGCCGAACAGGGAGCCGATCCCCATGGCCACCAGGCATCCAAAGGCAATGCCCACAAAGCCGCCCAGGGCCGAGGTGGTGCCGGCCTCGATGATGAACTGGCGGCGGATGTCCCGGCGCTTGGCGCCCAGGGATTTGCGGATGCCGATCTCCCGGGTCCGCTCCGTGACGGACACCAGCATGATGTTCATGATACCGATGCCGCCTACCAGCAGAGAAATGGCGGCGATCGCCACCAGCACCGCCATGGCCACGCCCATCATGGCGTTGATCTGATTCACCTGGTCCAGCATGGTGGATATGTAGTAGGCGTCCTCATCCTGGTAGAAGCTCCACAGCATATCCTCCAGCAGCGCCTTGGCCTGGCCCACCGTGTCCCGGGAGACCGCCGTGGCCTGATACAGGGTCACGGTACGGCTGCCGGAGAGTGCCATGGCGTTTTCATAGGGGATGTAGACCCGGTCATCAGAGCTGCCTTCGGTCATCGTGGTCATCTGCCGCTGCATCACGCCG
This sequence comes from Dysosmobacter sp. Sow4_B12, assembly GCF_052116665.1. Lineage (NCBI taxonomy): Bacteria > Bacillati > Bacillota > Clostridia > Eubacteriales > Oscillospiraceae > Dysosmobacter > Dysosmobacter sp. Sow4_B12. The sequence goes on from NZ_JBQKKR010000012.1 coordinate 61,361, forward strand.
ATGACGGTATAGGGCACACCACCGATATAGAGCGTGTTTCCCAGGGCGTCTCCCCGGAAAGCCTCCTGCTCCAGATAAGCCCCGATGACACAGACATTCTTCCGCTGGACCACATCCACATATTGCAGATACCTCCCCTTTGCCAGCGGCTCTCCATCCAGGGTAGTGCCGTTCTCCGGCCGGTACATGGCCTCGCTGACACCGTAGATGCCGGTCTTTTTGAACTCTGTGCTTCCCTGCCGCACCCCCTGGCCGCCGCTGACCCAGGGGGTCACGCCGCTGAACGCCTCCGGGTGGCTGTCGATGAAATCCATGACGCTCTGGCTGTCCAGCTCCATGGTGCTGCCGTCGCCCCGTCCCCAGGTGTAAAACATCACCTGGGTGACGCCCAGCTTCTGCACCTGCTGCTCCACCATGCCCGTCAGGCCGTTGCCCAGGGAGATGATGATAATGACCGCCGCCACGCCGATGATAATGCCCAGCATGGTAAGGAACGAACGCATTTTGCTGGTCCGCAGAGACTTGATGGCAAGCCGGAAGGACTGTGTTACGTTCATGTCTCCGCCTCCTCTCCGCTCTCCGCAGGCCGGACCACGGCCCGGGGGTCTTTGGCGTCACCGTCGTAAATGACTTTGCCGTCCTGCAGGCGGACGATGCGCTTGGCCTTCACAGCGATGGAATTATCGTGGGTGATGAGGACCACGGTGTCCCCCTCGGCGTTGAGCTTCTGCAAAAAGCCAAGCACCTCCCGGCCTGTACGGGAATCCAGTGCGCCGGTGGGCTCATCCGCCAGAATGACCGATGGCTCCCCCGCCAAGGCCCGGGCAATGGACACCCGCTGCTGCTGGCCGCCGGAGAGCTGGTTGGGGAGATTGCGGCTTTTGTCTGCCAGTCCCACCCGCTCCAGGGCCCGGAGGGCCCGCTGGCGGCGCTCCCCAGCGTCCATACCGGCGTACAGCAGCGGCAGCTCCACATTTTCCAACACCGTCAGCTTGGGAATCAAGTTGTACTGCTGAAAAATAAATCCCAGCATCTTGTTGCGGATCTCCGCTTGGTGGTCGTCGTCCATGGTGGACACGTCCACGCCCCCCAGGCGGTAGGTACCGGAGGTAGGCACATCCAGGCAGCCGATGATATTCATGGCTGTGGATTTGCCGGAGCCGGACTGGCCCACGATGGCTACAAACTCTCCCCGGTCAATGGCGAGACTGACGCCGTCCAGTGCGTGGACCTTCTCGCTGCCCATGGGATAGATCTTATAGACATCTTTTAATTCAATGAGATGCTCCAAGGTCCTCAGCCCTCCGTCACCGCCGGCTGGGCCGGCACCAGCACCACATCGTCCTCCGTAAGGCCGGCGGTGATCTCAATATATTCCGCGTCGCTGCGGCCCAGGGTCACCTGGCGTTCCTCCGCCTTGGAAATGTCCAGCACAGTGGCGCCATCCTCGCCCAAAGCGCCGTCTCCGGCTACCAGCACAATGCTGCCCCGGTTGACAGCGGCAACCGGAACCGTAAGGACGTTTTTCGCTGTATCGCCCAGGATCGTGGCGGAGACGTTCATGCCGGGCTTTAGCTCGCCGTACTCCTCCAGCACAACGGTCACCGGATAGGTGGTAAAGCCGCTGGTGGTGGTGCCGTTGACGCTGACCCGCTCCACAGTCCCGGTGAAGGTCTGGCCGGGCAGGGCCGCCGCAGTGATCTCCACCGTCTGGCCGGGACGGACCTTGCCAATGTCCAGCTCGTTGACGTTCATCTCCATTTTTAGGCTGCTCAAATCGTAGATGACTGCCAGCGTGCCGGAGCTGGCACCGTCTACCTTGTCTCCTGCCTTAAAGTTCTTTTCAATGACCGTGCCGGCAATGGGCGCGTAAATGGTGTAGTCGTCCACGGCGGAGACCGCGGTGCCGGCGGACAGCTGGGCGGACGCAATGGTGAGCTTTGCCGTTTCCAACTGGCTGCGGATGGCATCAGAGTCCACGGTGCACAGCTTCTCCCCCTTGCTCACCGTGCTGCCGGAGAGCTTGGAAAAGCCCGAGACGGTGCCGGAGCCGGAGGCGTACACCACAGTGGAGGCCGCCATGGAAATGGGGGCGCTGCCGTAGCTGGTATAATTGCCGATGACGGCGGAGGCGGTAAAGCTGTCGGACACGATGCCGGGATTGGGCACCTTTACCCGCACGGTGCAGGACTGCTTGCCGTTGGCGGTGACGGCGGTGGCATTGGATACGGAGACTACTGTGCCCTGGACAGAACCGTCAAAGCTGCCGATGAACACGGTTGCCGCCTGCCCGGCGTAAAACCGGTCCGGGGAAACGTAAGTAAATACAAAATCAATGGTCAGGTCCGTGCTGGCAACGATCTTCGCAAGCGGTGTACCGGGAGACACACTGTCCCCGTCATGGACATAGACCTCATTCAAAGTGCCGGCAATGGGCGCCGTGGGGTTCTGCGCCTCCAGGGCCTGCTGATAGCTCAATCTGGCCTGCTCCACGGAGATATTGGCCCGGGCCACGGAGTCCTGGGCGTCACCGCTGTCCAGCGTATACAGCAGGGTGTCCTTCTCCACCTGCTGGTCCTCCTCAAAGGGAGCCGACAAAATGGTGCCGGACACCAGCGTGCTGACTTGATAGGCGTCCGCCGGCTCCAGGGTGGCAGTGCCGGTGACGGTGACGCTCAAGTCCCGCTGCTGTACCGCCTCCGCTTGATAGCCGCCGCCTTCGGCCGTATCGGCCTTTCCCAGCTTCAGCACCTGGCTGCCCAGCAGTACTATTGCCAGCGCCGCCGCTGCCAAGGGCAGCAGACGTTTTTTTCCTTTGCCGCTGAATCTCTTCTTTTTTACAGAGACATCCTCGGAAGCTGCCTCCGTCTGCATCAATTTCTCTTCCATAGCTCAAACTCCTCTTTTACTCGTGATCATCCAAAATCTCTTTGCCGCGGGCCATGCCGCGTCTCATCAGATCCAGTACGTTTTCCAGCCGCTCCCGGACGGAGCCCTGCTCGTCTCCCTGCAGGCCGCTGTAAATCAGAGGACCTGCCACTGTCAGTACCGCCGCCAAAATGTCCCCCAGGTCCCGGTCCCGCCGCAGGTCCAGCATATCCTGGTCCACCACGTCTCCCAGTCCGGTCAAGACGGCATTCCGGTCCAGCAGGCCGAAGAACATATTTTTCTGCAGGCCGCTGTTGCAGGCCAGAATGGCCGCCATGGCGCCCATGTCGCCGGGCTGCTGACCCTGTCCCCGCCGCAGCAGGAAATCGTACAGGTCCAGCACACCTTGAAATAGGTCGCCGCCGGCGCGGAAGATGCTCTCCCGCACCACCATCAAAAGCTGGTCCACATAGCCGCTCATGACATAGCAGAACAGGTCCTCCTTATCGTCAAAATACATGTAAAAGCTGCCCCGGGGGATGCCGGCGTCCTTGATGATCTGGTTGATGGACGCCTCGGCAAAGGAGCGGCGGGAAAACTCCCGGGTGGCGGCCTCCAACAAGCGCTCCTGCTTCTCAGGGGCCAGACGGCAAAATGTACTGCGCGGCATGCTCTCTTCCTCCTGTATACGAAATGGCCGTCCCCGTTTCTTCAGCTTTCGGGGAAACTCTATCACTTCCAGCAGGTGGAAGGTCAAGGGCTTTTTCGGGCCGCAAAAAAATAATATGACAAGTTGTCACATAGCATACATGACAACTTGTCATATTTCAAGAGGTTTTTTAAAAATTCACAAATTTGTCACAAGTCCCCCCTCGATAGAGGGGGACGGTGCGGTCATAGGGCTGCGGCCGGTATGAAACGGAAGCGATCCTCCGGCCGGAAATGCCGTATTTGGGAGGGTATCCGAACAGGTCCAGATAGCCGGCCAAATCATCCCGCTCCGCGGCCATAGCCTCCAGCAGCTGGACGGTTGCCCGGGCATCGTCCACAGCCCGGTGGCTGTTCACCGCTGTCGCACCCAGGCCGTAGGCCTCGATGGCGTTTTCCAGCTTGTGGGGATAGTCCCGCCGGTCCCGGTATACCGTGAGGGCGTCCAAGAACCGCGGTGCGCGCAGCACATCTACGCAGCCGAAGGGCCGCAGGAAATAGTAGAGGAAATTCAAGTCGAACTGGGCATTGTACGCCACCAACAGCGGACGCTCCGCCCCTTCCAGCAGGCGGCAGAATGCGTCGCAGGCCGTCTCCTTATCCACGCCCTCCCGGTCCAGCTGCTCCGGCGTGATGCCGGTCAGATTCGTAATGAAAGCAGGCAGTCGCTTCCCCGGCGACAGGCGGATCAGCAGGTCCATACTGTCCGCCTCTCCCGCCGCTGTCAGACCGACGGCTCCCAGCTCGATGATCTCGTCCCGGTCAAACTCCAGTCCGGTGGTCTCCGTGTCAAAAACCACCACCCGGTCAAATGCAGAAAACAGGCTTTGCAGCATACGGCGCCTCCCAATCAGAGCTGAAGCTATCATACCATATTCCCGTGCAGCGCGCAAAGCCCATAAAAGACGGTTTGTCAACAGCAATTCACCGCACAACATGAGGTGTATTGGGGATGGATGGTATAAAAAGCGCGCCGCAAACGGTATACCGCTTGCGGCGCGTTGGAGCTAGTGGGGTGACTCGAACACCTGACCTGCTGATTACGAATCAGCTGCTCTACCGACTGAGCTACACTAGCATCACTATTTGGGACAGCGACAATGATACCATATTTTTATTCCACCGTCAACACCATTTTCCATCTTCTTTTTCCCTCCATGCGCCGCATTTTGTATATTACAATTTGTATTATTGCAAGTTATCTTGCAATAAATTGGTCAGCGTTTTTTTATGCCGCAAGTGAAAGTGGCTGTCAATCGTGGAATATTTCAAAAACTTTGTCGTCAATTTTCGATGTCAATTGTCTCTTTTTCTATAAAACTTAGGATTTTTTTCCATTTTCGTGATTGCTTTTCTTTTACATAACCATTGTCATAAGTTTTCTTTACCAAGAGTTATTCACATTTTCCACGATGTTTTCCACACTCGTTTTTTGCTTTAATATCAACAGCTTTATCAGTTATTGGGTTTTTTTAACAGTTCCTGTATTCACATTTTCACCAGGTTTTAAATTCTCCTTTAAATTTACATAACATTTTAATTGTTTGTACTTTCTCTATTTATCTTTTTATTTTTTACTGGACAATCCGCTTTCTGCAAAAAAATTTCTTCCCCCCTTCAAAAAAAGCAAGTTTTTTCTCTTTACATTCATTTTTAGGCCGGGCAATATGCAGAAAACCGGCTGCCAAAGCAGCCGGTTTTCTGTCAGTCCGCAATGTCCATGGTGGCGTAGGCGTTGAGGTCCATGCCCGCCGTGTGGCCCGCCAAATACTCATAATAGCCCTGGGCGCCGATCATGGCGGCATTGTCACCACACAGCTTTAAAGGCGGCAGGTACAGCTTGCAGCCCTGCTTGGCGCAGGCGCGCTCCAGGTCCCCCCGAATAACGGAGTTTGCCGCCACACCGCCGGCGGCGGCAATGACCGTGCGTCCCGACAGGGCCGCCGCCTTCATAGCCCGTGGCACCAGCTCATCGCTGACCGCCTGGGCAAAGTCCCTGGCCAGCGCCGCCCGGTCCAGTTCCTCCCCCACCTGCTGGGCGTGGTGGCCCAGATTGACCACTGCCGTTTTCAAGCCGGAAAAACTCATATCCAGCTCCGCGCTGTCCACATGGGCGTGGGGGAGCTTATACACGCCGCCCCGGCTTCCCTGGGCCAGCTTGTCCATAGGGGCGCCGCCGGGATAGGGCAGGCCCAGCACCCGGGCCGCCTTGTCGAAGCACTCCCCTGCCGCGTCGTCCCGGGTGGCCCCCAGGATGCGCAGGTCCGTATAGTCCCGCACATCCACGATGAGGGTATTGCCGCCGGAGATGGCCAAGGCAAGGAAGGGCGGCTCCAGCTCCGGGAAGGCCAGGTAGTTGGCGGCAATGTGTCCCCGCACATGATGGACGGGGATCAGAGGCACATTCAGAGCATAGGCCACGGATTTGGCAAAGCTTAGGCCTACCAGCACCGCGCCGATGAGGCCGGGAGCGTAGGTGGCGGCCACGGCGTCGATATCCCGCCGGGTACATCCCGCCTCCCGGAGGGCCTGCTCCGTCAAGGCGGCAATGACCTCCACATGCTTTCTGGAAGCGATCTCGGGCACCACGCCGCCGTACAGGGCATGGATATCCACCTGGGAGGCAATGGCGTTGGACAGGATGTGCCGTCCGTCCTCCACCACCGCCACGGCGGTCTCATCGCAGGAGGATTCAAAAGCCAGTATTTTCATCAATATGTCACTTCTTTCTCATTGGTCCCAGGCCACCTGCTCTCCCGGCGCTTGTGCCGGGTCGAAGGGGATACGGACATATTTTGCATATTTTTCCGAGGAGAAGCTGCTGCGGTAGACGAAGTCGTGCTCCGCCATCAGCGCTCCGTCCTCCACCGGGCGGTCCGCCAGGTACAACGTTTTATAGTGGATGCCGAACACCTCCGTGTCATAGCCGGCGGCCCGCAGGCCGTTCCGGGCGTAAAAGCCCAGGCGCCGCCGGGCCATGGCGGGGTCCGGCGCGTGTTCCGGAGCCTCCGCCTCGCCGAAAACCACCGTACCCGGCTCCGTTTCCCGCAGCTTTGCCAGGATGGCGGCACCCAGCCCCGCGTTGCGGGCCCGCCGGGATACGCACAAATAGTCCAGCAGCGCCCAGCCGGGGTGCCCCAGCCACAAAAAGCACTCTCCCACGATGTCGTCCCCGTCAAAAAGGCAGTAGGGCCGGTAGCGCCCCTCCCGCCACATGGTTTCAATGGCGCGCAGGGGCTTCAGTTCCGCCGCCGGGAAAGCGTCCTTCATATCGCTGTTGTAAACGGTTTTCAGCTGCTCAAGAGAGGGGATGCGCAGTTCCATCCGTGTCGAACTCCTTTGTCATGATGATGGCATCCTCCTTGGGATGCTCGTAATAATTTTTCCGCCGTCCCACGCTGCGGAAGCCCCGGCTCCCGTACAGGGCGATGGCGTCATAGTTGGAGGCCCGGACCTCCAGCGTCAAAAAGGCCAGATGGTTGGCCTGGCCGAAGTCCAGGAACACCTGCAAAAGCTTTCCCGCGATACCGTTGCGGCGGCACTCGGGCCGGACGGCCACGTTGGTGATGTAGCCCTCGTCCAGGATCACCTGGAGGCCGGCGTAGCCCACCACTCTGCCTGCGTCATCCTCGGCCACCAGGAACGCGGAGCAGGCGTTGTCCAGCTCCTCCGCCAGCATATTCCGGGACCAGGGCGTGGAAAAGCAGATGCGCTCCAGCTCCGCCACCTCATCCAGATGGTCAGCGTTCATGGGAACGATGCGTACATGCATCCGGTTTTCTTCCATATGATTCTTCCTTTCCAAGTGTTCTATTCCGCCGCTAATCCGCCAGCCACCAGTCCGGACTGGCGCCGAAGCAATCATACAGCGGCTGGTCCAAAGCGGCCTCCGCCCGCTCCGCCAGGAGCAGACAATGCTCCATAAAGGCCCGCACCGTCTCCGCGTTTTCCCGCCAAATCTGCTCCCGGAACAGCGGGCAGCAGAACTTTATGCCCGACAGGGAAATGCTGGCGCTCTGCCAGACGTACGCCGGCGGCGCGGAGTCAAAGGAGACTGACAGCCGGTGCCCGCAGGGCGTCCGCCGGACCATTTCAAAGCAGCTCCCAGCTTGGTGCCGGTAGCGGTAGCGTGCTTTTGGAAACACGGACAGCGCCAGCTTCTTTCCGGAAAAAGCCGGTTTTTCGCTCCTCGCGTATATCCCGATCTGCCGCAGGCTCTCCGCCCACTCCGCCGGAGCGTCTTTCCGCTCCCGGAACGGCGGCAGCGACTGCTTCACTTCCTCCAGCTTCGGCGCCAGGGCCTCGTTGGCGGCCGCGATCCCAGCCGCCTCCTCCGGCGACCACAGGCAGTAGCTGTTTTCCAGCCGCATCTTGGGAAACCGCTCTTTCAGTGCGGCAGCAACAGCATTCTCCTACCGGATGCGTGCCGGACTGTCCGGCCCCGTCACCTCAATATAAAAATACACGTGGCAAAAGCTAGTGCCGGCGCAGTGGACCACACGAACGCCGCTGCACAAAAAGGGCTGTCGTCCCGCGTAGGCCATAGGCTCCGCTTCCTCACCGAACCAGCTCACATCCTCGAACAAGGCCTCCACCTGCAGGGGATTGCAGGGCCGGGGGATTTTTTGGAACAGCGCTTTCAGTTCCGTGTCAGACAGCTCCGGATGGGTCGGCGACCAAAGCCGCCGATATGAATAGCCACGGCTTCGCAGGAACGTATCCACCGTATCCAAAAGCTCCTTCAACGGGATCTCCTGCTTTCCCACGCACTGCCAATACTCCCGGATGACCCGCATCACGCACGCCTTCCGTTTTCGCCGCGGGCCTCGCTTCCGGTATACAGTACGACGCCCAGGATAACAGCCGCGCCGCCCAGCACCGCCTGTGCCGTGGGAAACTCGGAAAACAGCAGAGCGCCCCAGGCAGCGGAAAACACGCAGTCCAACAGCCGCGTGGTGGAAACGAAGGAGGGCTGAAAATATTTCAGTGCCCAGCTGAACACACTGTGTCCCAGCAGGGTACAGAACACCGCCATCGCCAGGGCGGTGGCCAGGTTTTTTCCGCCGTAGCCCGCCAGCGGCATCCCGCCGGCCAGGTTCAGTGCCAGAAGGGTCCCCAAAGCCGCCGTGTACACCAGGCAGGTATAGGCGGTGGTGCTCATGGTCCTGCGGCACACAGAGCCGATGAGGGTATAGACGCTGATGCACATGGCGGACAACACCGCCAGCCGGTCACCCCGCAGCGTACCGCCGCCTCCGGCGAAATCCGCCAGGGCCATGACCACCGCCCCGCCAAAGGCCAGCACTATGGCAAGCCAAGCCAGCGGAGGCAGCTTCCGGCGGAACACCGCCGCCGAAGCCAGTGCCACAAACAGCACCTCCATGTCCACCAGCACCGCGGCAGCCGCGATGGAGGTGGTTTTCACCGCTTGAAAGAATGTGGCAAAATGCAGTCCCAGAGCGGCGCCGCTGGCCAGACATAAAAGCCGTTCCCGCCGGGAAAGGCCCGCCAGCTCCTTCCGGTGCCGCCAGGCCGCCGGCGCCAGCAGCGCCACGGTACAGGCCATGCGGTACAGCGCCAGCACCAGGGACGGCGCCGTGGACCAGCGGATAAAGGCAGCGGACAGGGAGCCGCACAAAACGCCCATCAGCAGGACCGCAAGCTTCATCCCTTGGCCTCCAGCCAGTTTTTGCCCCAGTGGGCCTCGGCGGTCAAGGGAACGGAAAGTTTCACCACGTGCTCCATCTCCTCCTCCAGCAGCCGGGCAGCCGCCTCGGCCTGGGTCTCCGGACACTCCACGATGAGCTCGTCGTGGACCTGGAGCACCAGACGTGCCTCCGGCAGCTCCGCCTTCAGCCGCTTGTGGGCCGCCACCATGGCAAGCTTCATAATGTCCGCCGCCGTGCCCTGGATGGGCATGTTCAGCGCCACCCGCTCCCCAAAGGAGCGGAGATTGTGGTTGGAGGAGGTCAGCTCCGGAAGGTCCCGGCGCCGGTGGAACACAGTCTCCACAAAGCCCGTCTCCTTGGCCCGCTCCACCACAGCGTCCATATACTTCCGCACGCCGGGGAAGGTGGCGAAGTACGCCTCCATATACGCCTTGGCCTCCGCCACACTGACGCCGATGTCCTGGCTGAGGGAGAAGGCGGAAATGCCGTACACGATTCCGAAGTTCACCGCCTTAGCGCTGCGGCGCATCTCCGGCGTCACATCCGCCGGGGCCACGTGGAACACCTGGGCCGCCGTGGCGGTGTGGATGTCGCCGCCGGAGCGGAAAGCCTCCCGCATGGCCTCGTCCCCGGAGATATGGGCCAGGAGCCGCAGCTCGATCTGGGAGTAGTCCGCGTCCACCAGGACGCAGCCCTCCTCCGGCACGAACATCCGCCGGATCTCGCTGCCCAGGTCCGTGCGGGTGGGGATGTTTTGGAGATTCGGCTCCGTGGAGGAAAGGCGGCCCGTGGCCGTCACCGTCATCTGGAAGCTGGTGCGGATGCGGCCGTCGGGGTCGATGGCCTTCAAAAGGCCGTCGGCATAAGTGGATTTCAGCTTGGCGTACTGGCGGTACTCCAGCACGGCGTCCACGATGGGAGCCTCGTAGCGGAGCTTTTCCAGCACGTCGGCATTGGTGGACCAGCCGGTCTTTGTCTTTTTGCCGTGGGGCAGGCCCAGCTTGCCGAAGAGGATCTCCCCCAGCTGCTTGGGAGAGTTGATGTTGAAGGTCTCCCCCGCCATGGCGTAAATGGCCTGTTCCCTCTCCCGGATGCGCTCCGTCAAGGCGCTTCCGAAGTCCGCCAGGGCCCGTGCGTCCACCCGGCATCCCGCCAGCTCCATCTCCGCCAGCACACGGCAAAGGGGCAGCTCCGCCGCGGCAAACAGCTCCAGGAGGTGCTTTTCCTCCAACCGGGGCAGCAGCGTGCGGTACAGGCAGTCCACCGCCGTGGCATAGCTGTCAAAGGCCGCCTCCGCCGCGGCGCTGTCACCCAGCAGGGAAAACGCGTCCGGCTCCAGATGGATGGGCTTGGGCAGCTCCGTGTTGTAGTAGGCCACAAACAGACGCCCCAGGTCGTAGCTGCCCGCCGTGGCGTCCAGCAGGTAGGCGGCCAGGGCCGTGTCAAAGATGAAGCCCTCCGCCTGGGATCCGCTCTCCAGCAGCCGGCGGGTCAAGTCCTTCACGTTGTGGGACACCTTGGAAATGTCAGCGGAGAACAGGGCGTTCAAAAGAGCGTTCCAGTCCCCTTGATACTTTTCAAAAAACAGCTCCGCCGTCAGCGTGCCGCCTTCGCCGCCACAGACCACCACCGCGCCGGTGAGGTCCGGCAGCGCCAGAACAGACACATGGTCCGCTTTCCGCCACAGTTCCAGCAGCTCCGCCGCCCGGGCCGGGTCCGTCACCTGCTCCACGGTGACGGTCTCCTCCGCCGGAGCCGCCGTGGCCGGGGCCTCGCCGGGAGTCAAGCCGAACTTATCAATAAGCTTCGTGAATTCCAGCTTCAAAAACACGCCGTAGGCCTCCGGACCGGGGGCCCGCACCAGGTTGTCCTCCGGGCGGAAGTCCAGGGGCGCGTCAGTGACGATGGTGGCCAGCCAGTAGGACTGGCGGGCGCTGTCCTCTCCCTCCTGGAGCTTCCGCAGGGCGGCGGGCTTGGCCTCCACATCCGGCATTTTGGCATAAAGGGCGTCAATGCTGCCGTACTTCTGCACCAGGGCCATGGCGGTCTTTTCGCCGATGCCGGGAACGCCGGGGATATTGTCGGAGGTATCTCCCATGAGGGCCTTCAGGTCGATCATGTGGATGGGGTCGAAGCCGTACTGCTCCCGGAAGGCGGCCTCGTCCATGTCCTTGGTGGTGGTCTGGCCCATGCGGGTGGACACCAGTTTCACCTTCGTATGCTCCGTGATGAGCTGGAGGGAGTCCTTGTCTCCCGTCACCACCACGCACTCCCACCCGGCGGCTTCGCACTTGCGGGATATGGTGCCGATGAGATCGTCGGCCTCCCAGCCCGCCAGCTCGTACCGTGGGATGTTCAGGCTGTCCAGCACCTCTTTCAAAACCGGCATCTGCATCCGCAGCTCCTCCGGCATCCCCTTCCGGGTGGCCTTGTAGGCCTCCGATGCCTCATGGCGGAAGGTGGGGGCGTGGACGTCGAAGGTGACGCACACCGCGTCCGGATTTTCCTCGCCCTTCAGCCGCAGCAGCGTGGTGAGAAAGCCGAACACGGCATGGGTATACAGCCCGTCCCGGGTAGTGAGGGGGCGGATGCCGTAGTAGGCCCGGTTGACGATGGAATTGCCGTCAATGACCATGAGCTTCATGGATGGTTCCTCCTGGCGGGTAGATTTACATAGATAAAATAGTATACCCCAAACTTGTTCGTTCCGCAAGCTTGGGATTCGCCGCTCTCTTTTCACTCCATGTGTTGGTTTTAGGTATTTGGAACATCGTTTGTCGAAACGAAGGAAAAGACTTCGCCAGCTCAAGGCGAAGTCTTTTCAACAAACAGACAAACTGGAATTTATCTCTGCGTGTTTTTGATTTTAGCATTAAACTTTTTTTCAACTACTATTGTAAAAATAAGCGATGGCAACATACAAAAACACATCAATACAAATATACTCCTTGTATTGTAGCCTGCCTCATATAGTCTTGAAAAAATAAGACATGGGATTCCAAGCATCAACCATGATATACCAAGGCATCTAATATACTTCTTTGTCCAATCGTATCCCTTGTATTTATTGTTTATGCGTTGCCAACCTAATAATCCAGCAAGGCCATAGAGCGTCCAAAATATACCTAAATATAGCAAGACGTTCATATATCTGCTCCCCCTCCAAATTCCGATTAGTAATATATAAGCGAGGGTGTTACAGCCTTCGCTTTTTCCTTTATGATGAAGGTGATTGGCTGACGGAATTTCCGATTGGGACCCCACGCCCGCAGACAAATGTGT
>NZ_JBQKKR010000013.1:0-73098 GCF_052116665.1 Dysosmobacter sp. Sow4_B12
GCGGAAATGGAATGACTCTGTCCATTTCCTGTTCTCAATTCTATTTCCCCGAATTTGCGCTGAAACCCCGGTTGCTGCCTAATGCACAACCGGGGTTTCTCGACAGGCTGACATTCCCCGGCCAGATGGCCGGGGAATGTTTTCATTTCAAAAATTTTTTCACCCGGCGGCTCAGCACCGCCGCCAGGGCCAGCTTGACGAGGTCGGGAACGATGTAGGGGAACACGCACCAGCCCAGAGCGGTGGTCAGGCCCACGGGCCCCACATTTCTGGCGTAGACCACCAAAAACCAGGCGGTTCCGAAGGCGTAGCACACCGCAAGGCCCAGCACGCAGGCGGCGGCGGAAACCGGCAGGGATTCCCCCAACCTGGCCGTTACCAGCCAATATACCAGCGCGGCGGCCACAAAGCCGATGATATAGCCGCCGGTGGTGTCCAGCAGGACGCCCATTCCGCCCCGGAAGCCGGAAAATACCGGCATGCCCACGGCGCCCAGCAGCAGGTAGACCACCATGGCGTACAGCCCCCGCCGTCCGCCCAGGACCAGCAGGGCCATGAACATGGCGAAGGTCTGCATGGTGAACTGCACCAGGGGCTTTGGCAGGGGAACGGTGATCCAGGCGCACACCGCCATCAGTACGGCGAACAGCGCGATGTAGGCAAGATCCAGCGTCCGGAACCGGGACGCGGCGGTATTGGCGGAAGATGTCATGTGCAATGCCTCCTTGTACTCGTTGCCCATGAGCATACACGGATACAGCCGAATTGTCAACCGTTAAAATAAACAAGGTTAACAATTCCCAAAAAGAACGCCGGGAGGGCTGCCCTCCCGGCGCACATCAAATTTCCGTATGGGTGCACAGCTCCCGCACCTTGGCCTGGATGGATTTGAGGTCCTCAAAGGTCTCCGGCCGCTTGGATACGTCCCGCAGCAGGGCGGAGGGGTGGTAGATGGCGGTCATCTGCACGCCGTTTCGCTGGAACCACTGGCCATGCTCGGAGGTGATGCGGAAGTCCTCCTTGATGATGACCTTGGCGGCGATGCGGCCCAGGCAGACGATGACCTTGGGACGCAGCAGCGCCGTCTGCCGCCGGAGCCAGCCGATGCAGGCGTCCTGCTCCACATTCAGAGGGTCACGGTTGTTGGGCGGGCGGCACTTGACGATGTTGGCGATATAGACCTTGGTGCGGTCCAGGCCGATGATCTCCAGCATGTCGTCCAGCAGTTGGCCGGCACGGCCCACGAAGGGGACGCCCTGCTCATCCTCGTGCTGGCCGGGGCCCTCGCCCACCAAAAGGATCTCGGCCTCCCGGTTTCCCACGCCGAACACCACATGGGTCCGGGTGTCCGCCAGACCGCAGGCGCGGCACTGCGTGCATGCGTGCTCCAAAGCTTCCCAATTGTCCGGCATGCGCTCACCTCCTGGATGTTTCACGGCCAGTATACCACGAAACGGCCCCGGGCGCAATGCGGAATGAAGAAGGGAAAAGTGGGGAAACTGGCGGCAGGGGGATGATGGGTATGGCGCTCTGGCGCTTTTGGCTGTATAGCTTTCTGGGGTATCTTCTGGAGAAGGCCTTCGCGGCGGCCACTGCTTCCCCCCATCAAAAGCGCAAGTGTTTTTTGCTGCTGCCGCTGTGCCCGGTGTACGGTCTTGCGGTGCTGGCGGTGCTGGCGCTGCCGGCGGAGCTTACAAATGGCTTCTGGCGCCTGGCCTTTTGGGGCGGCATGGCCGCCACCGCTGTGGAATACGCCGTCCACTGGCTGTATGAATGGGCGGCAGGCGTGCGGTTCTGGGACTACAGCGCCCTGCCCGGAAACCTCCGGGGCAGGGTGTGCCTGCCCTTTTCCGTTATCTGGGGGCTGCTGTTGGCGGCGGGACTTCCCTGGGCGGAGGGGGTGCTGGTGCCGCTTCTGGCCCGGGTGCCGCCCCTTGTCACCTACGGGCTGCTGCTGGTGTTCACGGCGGACGCCGTGTGTTCTCTCCGGTTTTTGCAGGTGACCGGCGATGTGGACGCCCTGTGAGCTTACACGGCGGCCGCCGCGGGAATATGCCGCTCCAGCCAGCGGCACACGTCCGCGTACACCGCCTTCCGGCACGCTTCGTTTAAAATCTCGTGGCGCAGGCCGGGATAGAGCTTTATGGATACCTCCCGCATCCCCGCCTTTTGAAAGCTGCGGCAGGCCCGCCGGACACCCCGGCCGAACTCGCCCACCGGGTCCATGGAGCCGGAGACGAAGAAGATGGGGGTGTTGGCGTTCATTTTCCGGAGGTTCTCCGGACGGGTCATGAAGGCGATGCCGGAGAGCATCTCCCGAAACAGGCCCATGGAGGGATTGCCTCCGCACAGGGGGTCTGCTATGTAAGCGTCCACATTGGCTCTGTCGGCGCTGACCCAGTCAAAGGCGGTGCGGTTGGGGGCGAAGGCGCGGTTGTAGGTGCCGAAGGAGAGCTTTGTCACGGCGTCACTGGGGCGGGTCTCCCCGACTCTGCGGATCTCCCGCCCGACAAACAGCCGCCCGGCGGCCACAAAGGCGGAGGTCATATGGCCTGTGCCCATAATGACGGCGCCGTCCACGGTGCCGGGGTAGCGGATGAGGTAGGCGCGGGCCAGGAAGGAGCCCATGGAGTGGCCCAGCAGGAAATAGGGCACGCCCGGGAAGCGTTTGCCCGCCAGGCACCGGCGGGTGTACAGGTCCTCCACCACCCAGTCCCAGCTTCCCCTGGGGCCGAAGTACAGCCGGGGAGCACCCTCCGCCACGGAGGCGCCGTGGCCCAGGTGGTCGTGTCCCACCACGGCGAAGCCCCGCTCCGTCAGGTAGGCGGCGAAGGGCTCGTATCGGAGTATGTACTCCGCCACGCCGTGGGAGATCTGCAAAACCGCCCGCACCGGGCCGTCCGGCAGCCACTCCACCGCGTGGATGGAAGTTCTGCCGTCGGCGGAGGGAAAAGTGAATTCGCTGCGCACCATAGAAAACCGCGCCTCCGTGTGATATAATAATAGCAATGATCTGTTATCCCTGTCTTACAATGAGCACATCATACCATACCCGGCGCCAGAATACCAGAAAAAAGTGCGTCAGCGAAATACAGAAAGGGAAGTGTCCTATGGAACCCTATGTGATCGCCCTGGACCAGGGCACCACCAGCTCCCGTGCCATCCTGTTTGACCGGGCGGGGAATATCGTCTCCCGGGCCCAGCATCCCTTCCACCAGATCTATCCCCAGCCCGGCTGGGTGGAACACGATCCCCTGGAGATCTGGGCCACGGAAAAGCGGGCCCTGGCGGAGGCGGTGGATACCGCCCACATCGACCCCAAGAAGATCGCTGCCATCGGCATCACCAACCAGCGGGAGACCACTATTTTGTGGGACGCCCGGACCGGCGAGCCGGTCCACAACGCCATTGTCTGGCAGTGCCGCCGCACCGCCGCCCTCTGCGACCGGCTGAAGGCGGAGGGGCTGGGACAGGCGGTGACGGAGAAAACAGGCCTTTTGATCGATGCCTATTTCTCCGGCACGAAGATCCGCTGGCTGCTGGACAACATCCCCGGCGTCCGCCGCCGGGCGGAGAGCGGAGAACTGCGGGCAGGCACCGTGGACAGCTGGCTCATCTGGAACCTCACCGGCGGAAAGGTCCATGTGACAGACTACTCCAACGCATCCCGGACTATGCTCTTCAACATCCATACCCTCCGGTGGGACCGGGAGCTGTGCGATGCACTGGACATTCCCATGTCCCTGCTGCCCACACCCTGCCCCAACAGCCAGGTGTACGGCACGGTGGCTCCCGGCATCCCGGGGCTGGAGGCCCTGGCGGGCATTCCCATCTGCGGCAGCGCCGGCGACCAGCCGGCGGCCCTGTTCGGTCAGGCCTGCTTCCAGCCCGGCCAGGCGAAAAATACATACGGCACCGGCTGCTTCACCCTCATGAACGTGGGAGGCGAACCGGTGCGGTCCAGCCACGGACTGGTGACCTCCGTGGGCTGGTGCCTGGAGGGGCGGACCACCTACGCCCTGGAGGGCAGTGTGTTCAACGCCGGCAGCGCCATCCAGTGGCTGCGGGACGAGCTGGGCCTCATCCAAAGCGCCCCGGAGTGTGACCGGCTGGCGGAGAGCGTGCCCTCCTCCGGCGGCGTCATCGTGGTGCCGGCCTTCACGGGCCTGGGCGCCCCCTATTGGGACATGTACGCCCGGGGCGCCATTCTGGGGCTGACCCGGGGTTCCACAAAAGCCCATGTCGCCCGGGCGGTGCTGGACTCCATCGCCTATCAAGTGACGGACCTGGTCCGGGCCATGAACGAGGACGCCCCCTGTCCCATCACCACGTTGCGGGTGGACGGCGGCGCCTCTGTCAGCGACATCATGATGCAGACCCAGGCGGACCTGCTGCGGCTGCCAGTGGACCGGCCCGCCCAGGTGGAGACCACCGCCTTCGGCGCCGCGGCCCTGGCGGGGCTGGCAGCCGGTGTCTGGAGCGGCACGGAGGAGCTGGAAGCCCTCCGCCGCAGCCAGTTCGTGTTCCGTCCCCAGCGGGACGCGGCGGCCTGTGACGCCGATTACGCACAATGGCGGCGGGCGGTGTCCCGCGCCTGCGGATGGATTGAAAACGAACTGTAAACATCTATTGAAATTTATTGCGCTTTCCCGGAAAGTGGGGTATACTGACCACAACCAGACAAATTGGAAGGAAACGGAATTCCACCTGCGCGATGAAACGAAAGGAGTTTTTCAATATGGCTTTTTTTGATGAACTGACCAAGAAGGCAAAGGATGTGGCCAACCTGGCCGCGGACAAGGCGAAGGACGCCGCCGAACTGACGAAGATCAGCGTTGCCATCGCCGGCGAGCAGAAGGAGATCGACAAGAATTACCGTACCATCGGCGAGTGGTTCGTCAACGAGTACGAGGGCGAGATCCCCGACGCGGTCCGTGACCTGGTGGAGGCTGTCGCCGCCGGCAAGGCCAAGATCGCCGAGCTGGAAGCCAGCAAGCCCGTCAAGGAGGAGGCGCCCGCTCCCGAGGAGGAAGCGCCCGCCGGTAAGAAGTGCCCCATCTGCGGCGCCGAGTCCGACAGTAAGTTCTGCCCCCAGTGCGGCGCTCCCATGGAATAAACCGTGCAGGTCCCCGGCCGACAGCCGGGGACTTTTTTTAAAAAAGTAGCATTTGCAACGGGAAAATTTTGAAAGAATCTGGTAAGATAAGCAAAAATCAATTAAAGGAGGTCCACAAAATGCCGCTGTTTGAAATGAAGTCACAGTCCGCCGCCTGCTCGCTGGAGGGAGCGGAGAGCGATTACCGTGCCGCCCGGCGGGTGGCGCAGTACCGGGTAGGGGCCCAGGCCGCCTATTTCCCCGCGTTTCCGGGCACCAAATACCTGCCCTACGCGGCGGTGGACCGGGTCATCAGCAAAAACTCCGCCCTCAGCGTCACGGGCTGCTGCGGCAAGCAGCTGCCGGTGGTGCGGGTCCGCCTGTTTTACGACGGGGAGTTTTACCAGGAGTTCATGTTTGAAAAGCAGAAGCAGGCGGACGTGTTGCTGGACGCTGTGGCCGCCGCCCGTCCGGACGTGCCCCTGGTGCGGGACACCACGCCCTTCGGCGCGTAAAGAACACGCAAAAAAGCCGCCCAAACGGGCGGCTTTTTTCTGCGGAACAGGGAAACGGCGGAAATTCCTTGCACTTTCCACCGGGGTCTGGTACAATACTATGTCGAAAATACGGCAAAGGAGATTTTGCTTTTATGAAATTAGGTATCGTGGGTCTGCCCAACGTGGGCAAGAGCACTCTGTTCAACGCTATCACCAACGCCGGCGCCGAGAGCGCAAACTATCCCTTCTGCACCATCGACCCCAACGTGGGCATGGTAGCCGTCCCCGATGAGCGGCTGGACAAGCTGGCGGAGATGTACGAGCCGGACAAAAAGACCCCCGCCGTCATCGAGTTCGTGGACATCGCGGGCCTGGTGAAGGGCGCCAGCCAGGGTGCGGGCCTGGGCAACAAGTTCCTGGCCAACATCCGGGAGACCGACGCCATCGTCCACGTGGTCCGCTGCTTTGACGACGAGAACATCATGCACGTGGTGGCGGACGCCGGCACCAACGTGCCGGTGGACCCCCTGGGGGACATTGAGACCATCGACCTGGAGCTCATCATGGCGGACCTGGAAATGGTGAACCGCCGCATCGAGAAGGCCGCCAAGGCCGCCAAGGGCGATAAGAAGTTCCTCCACGAGGTGGAGGTGTTCAAGGCCCTGGCGGAGCATCTGAACGCCGGCAAGTCCGCCCGGACCTACGAGTGCAGCGAGGACGACATGGCCCTCATCGCCACTTCTGACCTTTTGAGCCTCAAGCCCATCATCTACGCCGCCAATACCGACGAGGACGGCTTCACCGACCTGGAGCACAACCAGTATTACCAGCAGGTGAAGGCTCTGGCGGAGAAGGAGGGTGCCCAGGTGCTGCCCATCTGCGCCCGCATGGAGCAGGACATCGCCGAGCTGGAGGGCGAGGAGAAGCAGATGTTCCTGGAGGAGCTGGGTGTGCAGGAATCTGGCCTGGACCGGCTCATCAAGTGCTCCTATTCCCTGCTGGGCCTCATCTCCTTCTTGACCTACGGCAAGGACGAGTGCCGGGCCTGGACCATCAAGAAGGGCACCAAGGCGCCCAAGGCCGCCGGCAAGATCCACACGGACATCGAGCGGGGCTTCATCCGGGCGGAGGTCATCGCCTATGACGATATGATGAAGTGCGGCAGCGTCAACGCCGCCAAGGAAAAGGGCCTCCTGCGCAGCGAGGGCAAGGAGTACGTCGTCCAGGACGGCGACATGATCTACTTCCGCTTTAATGTCTGATCTGGAGCGTTTGGCGGCCTATGACCGCATGTACGCCGATTTGTTGAAAGAGCGGGACAAGGTGCTCGCCGACATGGACAAGCTCCGCGCCGCCGGGAAGAACAGAGGCGTTACCTACCAGCAGCTGCTGGCCCAGAAACTGACGGTCCAGAATCTCATCGGCAGGTTTGAGATCTACGGCATCAAAGAAACGTAAAAAGGAGGGCGGACGCCATGCGTCCGCCCCTTTTTTGTATTAATCATGGATGGTCAGCTCCAAAACGTCCGGCCGGGAATAGTGACCGCAGGCGTCGAATTCCATGCGGCTGGCGGGAACCTGCTCCATATCCAGGTCCGCGTAAATGATGGCCTCCCGGTCCCACACCGGCTCGGTCACGTAGTGGCCGTAGGGGTCCACCACGCAGCTGCCTCCCCGGCAGACGATGTCGTTCAGGCGGGCAATCTCTTCCGGGCAGTGGAGGTCCTCGGGGTACATATCCCGGGTGAAATACATGTCGCAGTTGATGAAGTAGCAGTGGCCTTCAATGGCAATATGGCGGATGGTGGCCTGCCACTCCTCGTTGTCGTTGGTGTTGGGAGAGAGATACAGGGTCACGCCCTTTTTGTACAGGGCAACCCGGGCCAGCGGCATATAGCTTTCCCAGCAGATCATACTGCCCATGGGGCCCCAGGGCGTCTGCGCAATGGGGAAGTAGTCTTTGTCCGCATCGCCCCACACCACCCGTTCGGCGCCGGTGGGTTTCAGCTTGCGGTGGACAGTGGCGAGAGCACCGTCGGGAGAGAATACCAAATTGGTGTTGTACAGCGTGGCGGAAAGGGGGTCACGTTCGGAAACACCGATGCTGACCCAGGCTCCGGCCTCTTTGGCGGCCTGGCCAAGACGATCCGTCTCCGGGCCGGGAGCCAGGATGGAGTTGTCGTAATAGCGCTTCCAGTCTTTGCGGCCGTCGGCGGTGCGGCTGCCGACGGTAAAGCCGAAGGTCATGCCGTAGGGATAACAGGGGATGAACAGCTCCGGGAATACAATGAGCTCGGCTTGATGGGCCGCTGCTTCGCGGATGAGGGACACGGCCTTTTCCACGCAGGCGTTCTTGTCAAACATGACAGGCGCGGCCTGGATCACAGCAATTTTGCAGATGTTTTTCATGTCTTTCATAGAGATGCACGTTCCTTTCCCGTTGGCGTTCTGATGTGCTTACTTTTATTTTAAATGAAATCATTTGATGGTACAAGGTCGTTTCCCAACAGGGATTATTGACTTTTTCGGGGGTCCGCTATCGAATATTTCGATAACATAACATTTCGCCCAGGAAACATTTCACTCCCGGTGGGCGTGTTATGAGTGAAAGCGCTTTTATGCAAAAGAAAGGAGACATTGCATGACTGAAGGCTTCCTGTGCAATGCCATGGCTGACTACGGCGGCGCCGTGTACCGGCTGGCCCTGTGCCGGACCCAGTCGGTGCCGGATGCTGAGGATGTATACCAGGACGTATTTTTGCGCCTTTTGGACCAGGAGGCGGAGCGCTGGGACGGAGAGCGGCTGAAGGCATGGCTGCTGCGCTCAGCCATGAACCGCTGCGCTGACCTTCACCGCTTCCGCCTGCGGCGTCCGGTGCTGGCGCTGGAGGACATCCCGGAGATGGCTCAGAGCGCGGATGAAAGGGATGCGGAACTGTGGGACGCGGTGGCCCGTCTGCCGGAGAAGCTCAGGACCGTGGTGCACCTGCACTACGCCGAGGGGTATTCCACGGAGGAGATCGCCGCGCTACTGAACATCCCCGCCGCCACGGTCCGCACCCGGCTCCGCCGGGCAAGGCTGAAACTGAAAGACCTGTTGGGAGGTAACGAAGATGAATGACTACCGCAAGCTGATGGAGGATATTTCTGTTCCCCGGGAATTGGAGGCCAGGGTGCTGCTGGCGGCCCAGCAGCGGAACACGGAGCCGGCGGCGAAAAGGAGCTGGCGCCCGGCGCTGCGGGGCGCGGTGTGTGCCGCCTGCGCCCTGGCGCTGGTGCTGGGCAGCGTGCGCCTGGTGCCCCGGGAGGGAGCCGCGCCGGGAGCGGCGCTGGACTACGCCTTTTGTCTGACGGCCTATGCCGCCGAGACGGGAGAGACCGTCATGCCCAACGCAAACGGCGGGCTGGCGCTTGCCGGTTCAAAGGGCAAAGAAGTCGTATATACAGTGCTGGACAGGGAGACCATGGAGCAGGGCATTTTCACCAGCTACCGTTTTCAAATCAGCGGTGGTAATATTCAGACGGTGGAACTGTCCGTCGACCGGGGGGGCTTATACCGCTTGAATGGCACGGGGGAGATGGAGTCCCTGGGGAGCAGCGTACGGGAGCCTTATGACCAGTCGGTCAGCTATGGGCTCTGGATAGCGCCGGAGGAGCTTCGGGAAGGAACGGCGCTTTTTGACGGCGCGGAGCTGCAAGTGACCGCTGTTTTCTCCGACGGAACGGAGAAAACAGGGAGCTACCGCCTAACCAGGGAGCGGCTGCGGGCGTTTCAAAATGAGGACGGAACTGTGACGCTGGTCCCGGGGGTGGCGGGAGACGAGCAGGCGGATACCACTGGCCTGTACGCTGCCTGGATGGATGGATGCTGGCTCCAATGGCCGGTCCGGGACAGCCGCACCGTCAGTCTCAGCTATCCCTACGGCCTCATCAACGGCAAGGCCCACAACGGCATCGACATTCTTGCCGGCCAGGGCGCCGATGTCCTGGCGGCGGCGGACGGCACGGTCACTGAAGTGGAATATGACCGGGAGCGGGGCAACTACCTGGTTTTGGACCACGGGAACGGTTTGACCACCGTGTACGCCCACTGTCTCAGCGTCGGGGTGAAAACAGGCGACACCGTGAAGGCGGGAGAAACAGTGGCCGCCGTGGGCGCAACGGGCATGGCCACCGGCCCCCACCTCCACTTTGAGGTCCGCCAGGACGGTAAGGCCCAGAATCCCGTGGCTTACTTCGACAGCGCCATCCGGGACACGCTGGCGGCGGAATGAGAGAAAATGAAGCCTTTCCATCTGGAATGGCTTCATTTTTTTGAAGAAAAAACAAAACTTGACTTTCATAAAATTAAAGTTTATATTAATTTTATGAAGGGGGGCGTGGGCATATGACGGCGATTCCCGGCTGGATGGCGGAGCTGGAGGGCGAGGACCTGGCCTTCATCAAAAAATTCGTGCTGGCCTCCGGCTCGCTGAAGGAGGTGGCGGCGCAGTACGGCGTCAGCTACCCCACAGTGCGGCTGCGGCTGGACCGGCTCATTCAGAAGATCAAGCTCAGCGAGACCGTGGAGGCGGACCCCTACGTGTCGCTGGTGAAGCGCCTGGCGGTGGACGATAAGCTGGACTTTGACACGGCCAAGCTGCTCATTACAGAATACCGAAAGACAAAGGAGGAGCCGTGAAATGCTGCTCGCAAACAAAGCGATCATTTTGATGCTGGTGCTGCTGGTGGGCGTGCCGGTCTTGCAGGTTTTTCTCTCCAGACGGGAAAATCGGTGGCCGGGGCTGCTGCTGCCGATGCTGACGTTCCTCTATTCCCTGGTGATGGTGTGCAGCGTCACGGCCTACGAGGGCGGCATCCCCTGGGGACCCATCCTGGCGTCGCTGATTTTGGGCAACATCCCCACGGCGGTGCTGCTGGTCATCTACTTTGCCTGCCGGGAGAAGTTCCGCCGGCGGAGCGAGGTGGACAAAACGCGCATTGAGGACCTGTGAAAAAAGAGACTGCGAAAGCAGCCTCTTTTTTTAATCGTGGGCCCGGGGAAGGTTCCAGCGGTAGTGGGCGGAAAGGCCCCGGATGAGGACTACCAGGCTGCCGCCCAGCAGCATGGCGGTCATCTCTCCCAGAGGGCGCCACGCCAGGGCGCAAACCAGGGCTCCCGCCAAAGAGGCGCTGGCGTAAACGTGCTTGACGAAGATATAGGGCGTGTCTCCGGCCATCATGTCCCGCAGGACCCCGCCGCCCACGCCAGTGACCACGCCCACGAACGCCAGCAGAAACACCGTGGCCTGGGGCACGAGGGTGTAAGCCGTGCGGATGGCCACTACGGTAAAGATGGCAAGGCCCGCCGTGTCCATCCAGAACATGGCCCTGTCAAACAGGACAGTGTTGTGCATCAACAGGCGGCGCACCCGGGAGAGGAACAGCACCAGCGCCGCCGCCAGGGCCACAGCGGCGTAGATGGGATTCCGAAAAGTGGCGGGCGGGGTGTTGCCCAGAATGACATCCCGGATGACGCCGCCGCCCACGGCGGTGGTGAGGCCCAGGATGCACACGCCGAAGATGTCCATGTTCTTGCGGATGCCGGTCATGGCGCCGGAGGCGGAAAAGGCCATGGTGCCCACCAGCTCTAAAATGAGAATAAATGTTTCCACGGTGCCTCCTTACGCGCCGGCGCCCTGGCGCACCATCTCCATAAAGGCGGTGGCCGCCGCCGTGGGTGCCACGTCCCGGAGGGTGCACATGTCCACGCTGCGGGCGGGAATGGTGAAGTCTGTTTTCAAAAGGCGGATGTCCCCGGCGTCCAGGGCGTCCTGGACAAATTCCAGCGTCACCCCCGCCACCCCCAGGCCGATGCGGGCCAGGGACACCAGCAGCTGCCGGGAGGAGAGCTCGATCTCCGGAGTCAATGTTACACCGCTTTTCAAAAACTCCTGCTCCAAAAACACCCGGCTGCTGGCCTTCCGCTCCAGCAGGATGAGGGGGAAGTCCGCGATCTCCTGGCGGGTATGGGCGTGGTCGAAGTCGCAGGGATACTGGCTGCCGGCCACGAACACGGAGTGGGTGGCAAAGCAGGGCCAGCTGTCCACGGCGCTGTCGGCGGGGGAGGAGGCGAAGGCGATGTCCACCGCGCCGGATTTCAGCAGGCTCAGCACCTTGGCGCTGCGGCCGCTGACGATCTTCAGCCGGATGCCGGGGTGCTGGCGGTGGAACTCGTCCAGATAGGGGGTCAGAAACCAGCTGGTGACGGTGTCGCTGGCGCCGATGACCAGGGTGCCCAGCAGCAGCTGCTGGGCCTGGGAGAGCTTGTCCTCCCCGGTGGCAATGAGCCCCAGGGCGCTGCGGACGTACTGGTAGAGCATCTGCCCCTCTCCGGTGAGGGTGACGCCTCTTGGGCTGCGGGCGAAGAGCCGGGCCTGGAGGGCGGTTTCCAGCTGCTTGATGGACTGGCTCACCGCCGATTGGGAGATATAGAGGTT
The DNA here is from genome assembly GCF_052116665.1 of Dysosmobacter sp. Sow4_B12. Classification (NCBI taxonomy): domain Bacteria; kingdom Bacillati; phylum Bacillota; class Clostridia; order Eubacteriales; family Oscillospiraceae; genus Dysosmobacter; species Dysosmobacter sp. Sow4_B12. The sequence goes on from NZ_JBQKKR010000013.1 coordinate 12,072, forward strand.
TTTAGCGGCCACGGAGATGTTGCCGGTCTCGGCCACCTCCTTGAACACACGGTATAATTCCAGCTTGACTGCCATTGAGATCCCTCCAGTGATTAGAAATGCTTATTTATGATAAACCTATTATAAGCAGTCACGGAGGGAAAGGCAACAGATACCGCGAATTTTTCGGGAATCCTTTGCAAATCCCGGTGGGTTTGCTATACTAATGCACGATCGAAACGAAACGGGAGGACGCCTATGCGCTACGACAGCATCATCTGGGACTTTGACGGGACCCTGTTTGACACCTACCCGGCCATGTGCCGGGATTTGCGCCGCACCATGGAGGGCCTGGGCTTTTCCTTTACGGAGGCGGAGCTGCTGGAGCGCTTCACCGTCTCCCGGGGCGCGGTGCTGGCGTACTGCGCCGAAAGGACCGGCATGACCGCCGAGGAAGTGGACAGGGTCTACCGGGCCTGGGTGACGGAGCACGGCCAGCCCACGGCGTATCCTTTCCCCGGCGTGCCGGATTTTCTGGCCCGGTTCCAGGCGGCGGGAGGGCGGAATTTTGTCTTTACCCACCGCAGCGGCTCCGTTCATGACTACCTGGCCGGGGCGGGGCTGACCGCGTATTTCACGGAGGTCACATCCGCCGGCACCGCTTTTGCCCGGAAGCCGGACCCGGCGGGGAATCTGTACTTGATGGAAACGCACGGCCTGGACCCCCGCAGGACCCTGGCGGTGGGGGACCGGGAGCTGGACATCCTGGCGGGAAAGCGGGCTGGGGCAGACACCTGCCTGTTTTCCGCTGCGCCCGGGGAGACGGCGGCGGACTATGTCATCACGGACCTTTCGGAGCTGTACGCTCTGGTGGGCCTGGAGGAATAAAGGAGGACCCATGGAATACCACATTTTAGCGGTGGGGGACGTGGTGGGCGAGCCGGGACTCAAACACCTGGAAAAAAACCTGCGCCCACTGAAAAAGCTGAAAAACATTGCCTTTACCGTGGTAAACGGCGAAAACGCCTCCGGTGTGGGGCTGACGGAGGAGCAGGCTTGGCGCATCTATGACGCCGGCGCCGATGCCGTCACCTTGGGGAACCACACCTTCGGCAAAATGCAGATCAGAACCATGCTGGAGGACACCCCCTGGCTGCTGCGCCCTGCCAACTACTCCGGCCGGGCCCCCGGCCGTGGCTGCGGCATTTTTGACCTGGGCGGCGCCCGGGTGCGGGTGGTGAACCTCATCGGCCGCTGCGACCTGGACTGGAAGGCGGCGGACCCCTTTACCACGGCGGACCGCCTGCTGAAGGAGGGGGATGCGGACTTCACCCTGGTGGACTTCCACGCGGAGGCCACCAGCGAAAAGCTGGCCCTGGGCTATTACCTGGACGGCCGGGTGTCCGCCCTGTGGGGCACTCATACCCACGTGCCCACCGCTGACGAGGGGGTATATCCCAAGGGCACCGGCTATTTGACGGACCTGGGGATGACCGGGCCCATTGAATCTGTCCTGGGCATTGAGCCGCGGCAGTCGGTGGAGAGCTTCCTGGGGGGCCTGCCGGGCCGGTACAGGGCGGCGGAGGGGCCCTGCAAGCTGCAGGGAGCCGTGTTCACCCTGGACAGCGCCACGGGCCTGTGCACCGCCGTGGAGCGCGTCGACATCCGATAAAGCCATTTATTTATAGAGAGAAGGAACCAATCATGTCTATCCAGAAAGTCAGAGCGTATTTTGAACAGTTCGGCATTGCCGACCGCATCCGGGAGTTTGACGTCTCCTCCGCCACTGTGGACCTGGCGGCCATTGCCGTTGGCGTGGAGGGGGCCCGCATCGCCAAGAGCCTCAGCTTCAAGGTGGATGACCAGCCCATCATCATCGTGGTGGCCGGCGATGCCAAGGTGGACAACAGCGCCTACAAGAAGTATTTCCATACCAAGGCCAAGATGCTCACCCATGAGGAGGCCCACGAGCTCATCGGACACGACGTGGGCGGCGTGTGCTCCTTTGCCCTGCCGGAGAATGTGAAGGTGTACCTGGACGTGTCCTTGCGGCGGTTCAGTACCGTATTCCCTGCCGCCGGCAGCAGCAACAGCGCCATTGAGATGACCTGCGACGAGCTGGAGAAGTACTCCTCTAACTTCGTGGAATGGGTGGACGTGTGCAAGGGCTGGCGGGAAGAGGCGTGAGGAGAGCGCCTTGCCGGAGCGGACAGTGACGGAGGACTGGTGATGTTCAAATTCATCCATGGGGCGGACTTTCATCTGGACAGCCCCTTCGGCGCCCTGCCGGCGGAGCAGGCGGCCCACCGGCGGCGGGAGAGCCGGCAGATGCTGGCCCGCCTGGCGGACTATGTCCGGGAAAACGGCGTGGACCTGGTGCTGCTGGCGGGGGACCTGTTTGACGGCGCTGGCGCGTTCCGGGACACCGGAGAGCAGCTGGCCCGGGCCCTGGAGCGGATGGAGGTGCCGGTGTGCATCGCCCCCGGCAACCACGACCCCTTTGTAAGGGGCGGCGTGTGGGAGTCGGTGCGCTGGCCGGAGAATGTCTGCGTTTTCCGCAAGAACACCATGATGTCGGTGGAGCTGCCCCGGTGGAACGCCGTGGTCCACGGTGCCGCCTTTACGGGACCGGAGCAGGGCAGCAGCCTGCTGGCGGGCTTTCACGCCCCGGCGGACGGACGGGTCCACCTGGGCCTGCTCCACGGAGAGGCGGAGGCGGCGGAGGACCGCTACGACCCCCTGGGCGGCGAGGAGATCGCCGCCAGCGGCCTTGCCTACCTGGCTCTGGGCCACATCCACAAGCGGGGGCAAAAGCAGTATGGCCCTACCCTGTGCGCCTGGCCCGGCTGCCCGGAGGGGCGGGGCTTTGACGAGCTGGGGGAGAAGGGGTTTTACGAGGGCACCGTCTCTGACAGCGGTGCCGTGTCCTTGACCTTTGTGCCCTTCGCCCGGCACCGCTACGAGGTGGTGACGGTGGATGTCACCGGAAAGTCTCCCCTGGCCGCCGTGGAGGAAGCACTGCCCAAGCAGGGGACGGAGGGGGATCTGTACCGGGTGGTCCTCACCGGAGAGACCGGCGAGGGCGGCGGAGACGCCGGGGCCATCCGGACAGCCCTGGCGGAGCGGTTTTACGCCCTGGAGGTCCGGGACAACACCCGCCTGGCGGAGGATGTGTGGCGCCGTGCGGAGGAGGACTCCCTCCGGGGCCTGTTTCTGCGGTCCCTGCGGCAAAAGCTGGACAGCGCCGCGGACGAGGCGGAGCGGGAGAGTATCGCCCGGGCGGCCCGGTTCGGCCTGGCGGCCCTGGACCACCGGGATTTGGGATGAATTTTACCGCCGGGACCGGAAGCTGGAGGTGAAAAGCGATGACAGAGGCGATCATAGCAAGGCTGACTTCAAAAGACGACAAGTGCGCCTGCGCGTTTGCCGATCAGATCATATCGGAAAGCCGGGAAACAGACACGTGGTATGCGTACCTTGATGTGTTTGCCTCGCTGCTTGACGATCCCAAATCGCTGGTGAGAAACCGGGCGCTGCATATCCTCGCGGCGAATGCCCGGTGGGACGAGGAAAACCGTTTCGACTTGATCCTTCCGGATTTTCTCGCACATATCACGGATGAAAAGCCCATCACAGCCCGGCAGTGCATCCAGGCTCTCGTACAGGTGGGGCAGGCAAAGCCGCAGTATATCCCAACGATACTCTCGTCCCTGCGCCGCGCCGACCTGTCAAAATACAAGGACAGTATGCGGCCGTTGATCGAACGGGATATCGCGGAAACAGAAAGGGTGCTGACGGCCCCCGGGTCATCGGGCCGCTGAAGCGGCTTCTTTTTCACAAAACCAGCCGTTCCCCCCAAAAGCCACCCTTAAAATTAAAAGGATAACGGGATTGTGCTCTTGACAAGGACAAATCATCGTGGTATAGTAACTACCAATTTGAAAAAGCGTTGAAAAGGACGCTGCCCGGGAAGGACACCAGAGAGGAGCTGCCAGAGGCTGCAAGCGGCTCTTGCCGGAACCGGAGCCAGTCACCGCCTTGGAGCCGCCCACCGATATGTAGGCTGGGACGGGACCTCCCGTTACAGAGGACACGAGCGGCATCCCTTTGGGATGCAAGCAGGGTGGAACCGTGGAATACGTTTTCGTATCTCACCCCTGATTACCAGGGGTGAGATTCTTATTTTTTTCACCCCTCACCATAAGGAGGAACAAGATCATGTCTGAGGAAAACCTGTACACGTTTGAAAACGAAGAATACCGCCGCACCTATTGGCACACCTGCTCCCACGTGCTGGCCCAGGCCGTCAAGCGCCTGTACCCCGAGGTGAAGCTGGCCATCGGCCCCTCCATCGAGGAAGGCTTCTACTACGATATGGACTCTCCCTTCCCCTTCACCCCCGAGATCATGGAGAAGATCGAGGGCGAGATGCGGAAGATCTGCAAGGAGAAGCTGAAGCTGGAGCGGTTCGAGCTGCCCCGCGCCGAGGCCATCCAGTTCATGGAGGAAAAGGGCGAGCCCTACAAGGTGGAGCTCATCAACGACCTGCCTGAGGACGCCACCATCTCCTTCTACAAGCAGGGCGAGTTCACCGACCTGTGCGCCGGTCCCCACCTGGACTCCACCGGCCGCATCAAGGGCAACGGCATCAAGCTGACCGCCTGCAACGCCGCTTACTGGCGGGGCGACTCCAACCGGGAGACCCTGCAGCGCATCTACGGCATCGCCTTCCCCAAGAAGGAGGAGCTGGACGCGTATCTGGAGCGCATTGAGGAGGCCAAGCGCCGGGATCACCGGAAGCTGGGCAAGGAGCTGGGCCTGTTCATGCTGTGCGATGAGGGCCCCGGTTTCCCCTTCTTTCTGCCCAAGGGCATGGTGCTGCGGAACACTCTGATCGACTACTGGCGCCAGGTGCATAAGCGCTACGGCTATGTGGAGATCTCCACTCCCATTATCCTGAACCAAGAGCTGTGGCACCGCAGCGGCCACTGGGATCACTACAAGGACAATATGTACACCACCGTCATCGACGGTGAGGACTATGCCGTGAAGCCCATGAACTGCCCCGGCGGCATGCTGGTCTACGCCAGCGAACCCCATTCCTACCGCGACCTGCCCCTGCGGGTGGGTGAGCTGGGCCTGGTCCACCGCCACGAGCTCTCCGGTGCCCTTCACGGACTGTTCCGCGTCCGCTGCTTCACCCAGGACGATGCCCACATTTTCATGACCTGGGGTCAGATGAAGGACGAGATCAAAAATGTCATGAAGCTGTTCGATGAGGTCTATTCCGTCTTTGGTCTCAGCTATAAGATCGAACTGAGCACCATGCCCGAGGACCATATCGGCGACGTGAAGGACTGGGATTTCGCCACGGAGACGCTGAAGGAAGCTGTTATGGAAGTGGGCAAGGACTTTGAGGTCAACGAGGGCGACGGCGCCTTCTATGGTCCCAAGCTGGACTTCCATCTGGCGGATTCCCTGGGCCGGACCTGGCAGTGTGGTACGATCCAGCTGGATATGCAGATGCCCGAGCGCTTCGAGCTGGAGTATGTGGGCGAAGACGGTCAAAAGCACCGCCCCGTCATGATCCATCGTGTGGTGCTTGGCTCCATTGAGCGGTTCATTGGCGTCATCACCGAGCACTATGCCGGCGCCTTCCCCACCTGGCTGAGCCCTGTCCAGGTGAAACTGCTGCCCATCACCGACCGCGCCGCCGAATATGCCGACCAGGTTGCCGCCAAGCTGGATGCCGCCGGCTACCGCGTTGAGGTGGACCACCGCAACGAGAAAATCGGCAAAAAGATCCGCGAGGCCCAGCTGGAGAAGGTCCCCTACATGCTGGTCATCGGCGACAAGGAGGCCGAGTCCGGCACCGTCTCCGTCCGGCACCGGGCCGACGGCGACCTGGGCGTCATGGAGATCGACGCCTTTATGGCCCAGCTGAAGGAGCTGGTGGATACCAAGGCGAACAAGTAAGAGAGCTACGCGGCAAAAGCGCCGCGCCCAGCCGGGCGCGGCGCTTTTTTGTCCCATATCGTGAGCGCTTATAGGGGACATATGTCCTGCTGAAATGAACAAACCTGCTTCCCGGCTTGCCGGAAATTTCTGCGGCTTCTCCGAAAATGCACACAGCAGGCAGGATACCGTTGCAACCGGCGGCGGGAGAGGATTATACTGAAGCGAACGGTACAAATCCGCCAATTGGCGGAAGAAGGAGGAAGCATCATGAGCCGAAGCTTTAAGAAGGTGCTGGTAGCCAACCGCGGCGAGATCGCCATGCGTGTTTTCCGGGCCTGCCATGACCTGGGGCTGCAGACCATCGCCATTTATTCCAACGAGGATACATACAGCCTGTTCCGTACGGCTGCGGATGAATCCTATCTCATCGGCGAAAACGAAAGCCCCCTGGGGGCCTATTTGAACATTCCCCGCATCATCCAACTGGCCAAAAAGCACGGCGCCGACGCCATCCACCCCGGCTATGGTTTCCTGTCTGAAAACGGCGACTTTGCCCGGGCCTGCGAGGAGGCCGGCATCCAGTTCATCGGACCCAGCTCCCGGGTGCTGGACATGATGGGCGACAAGCTCTCCGCCAAGCAGATGGCCCTGGAGTGCGGCGTGCCCACCACGCCCGGCACTGCCAAGCCGCTGGAGAGCCGCCAGGCCGCCCAGAAGCTGGCCATGGAGTTCGGCTTTCCCGTTATTTTAAAGGCTGCCGCCGGCGGCGGCGGACGGGGTATGCGCCGGTGCGACACCGTGGAGGAAGTGGGCGTCAACTTCGACCTGGTGAAGGCGGAGGCCAAAAAGGCCTTCGGCAACGATGACATTTTCATGGAGAAATTCCTGGTGGAGCCCAAGCACATCGAGGTCCAGGTGCTGGGCGATGAATTCGGCAACGTGGTCCACCTGTACGAGCGGGACTGCTCCCTCCAGCGCCGCTACCAGAAGGTGGTGGAGTTTGCCCCCGCCTTCTCCGTGGACCCGACGGTGCGGGAGGCCCTGTGCGCCGACGCGGTGAAGATCGCCAAGCACGTGGGCTATGTGAACGCCGGCACCCTGGAGTTCCTGGTGGACAGGGATGGGCACCACTATTTCATCGAGATGAATCCCCGTATCCAGGTGGAGCACACCGTCACGGAGATGGTGACGGGCATCGACCTGGTGCGCTCCCAGATCCTCATCGCGGAGGGCAAGCCCCTCAGCGACCCCCGGATCGGCATCTCCGGCCAGGACTCCGTCCACCGCAGCGGCTATGCCATCCAGTGCCGGGTCACCACGGAGGACCCTGCCAACAATTTCGCCCCCGACACCGGCAAGATCACCGCCTACCGCTCCTCCGGCGGCTTCGGCGTCCGGCTGGACGGCGGCAACGCCTATACCGGCGCCGTCATCTCCCCCTACTATGACTCCCTGCTGGTGAAGATCACCACCTGGGACAACACCTTCGAGGGCGTGTGCCGCAAGGCCAGCCGCGCCATCAACGAGGTCCATGTCCGGGGCGTCAAGACCAACATCGCCTTTGTCACAAATATCTTGAAAAATCCCGCCTTCATCGCCGGCAAGTGCCACACGAAGTTCATCGACGAGACCCCGGAGCTGTTCCAGATGAGCGAGAGCCAGGACCGGGCCACCAAGATGCTCAAATACATCGGCAACATCGTGGTGAAGGAGCAGGGAGAGCACAAGTTTTACGATGCGCCCCGCTTCCCGCCGGTCACGGGGAACCGTCCCGACGGCCTCAAGCAGCTGCTGGACGCCAAGGGCCCCAAGGCCGTGTGCGACTGGGTGAAGGACCAGAAGAAGCTGCTCATCTGCGATACCACCACCCGGGATGCCCACCAGTCCCTGCTTGCCACCCGGGTCCGCACCCGGGACATCGTCAAGGGCATGGAGGGCACCTCTGAGATCCTCTCCGACGCCTTTTCCCTGGAATGCTGGGGCGGCGCCACCTTCGACGTGGCCTACCGCTTCCTCCACGAGTCTCCCTGGGAGCGGCTGGACCTCATTCGGCAAAAGGCACCCAACCTGCTTTTGCAGATGCTTCTCCGGGGCGCCAACGCAGTGGGCTACACCAACTACCCCGACAACGTCATCCGGGAGTTCATCAAGGAGGCCGCCCGGTCCGGCATCGACGTGTTCCGGGTGTTCGACTCCTTGAACTGGCTGCCGGGCATGGAGGTGGCCATGGACGAGGTGCTCAAGCAGGATAAGATCTGCCAGGCCACCATCTGCTACACCGGCGACATCCTGGACCCCAAGCGGGACAAATACCCCCTGGCGTATTACGTGAAGCTGGCCAAGGAGCTGGAGCACCGGGGCGCCCACATGCTGTGCATCAAGGACATGTCCGGCGTGCTGAAGCCCTATGCCGCCAAAAAGCTCATCTCCACTTTGAAGCAGGAGGTGGGCCTGCCCATCCAGCTCCACACCCACGACACCTCCGGCAACCAGGTGGCCACCTACCTCTGCGCCGCCGAGGCCGGCGTGGACGTGGTGGACTGCGCCATCTCCTCCATGGCCTCTCTCACCAGCCAGCCCTCCATGAACGCGGTGGTGGCGGCCCTCCAGGGCACGGAGCGGGATACCGGCCTGGACCTGGGCCGGCTGCAGTACCTCACCGATTACTGGGAGGATGTCCGCAAGCGGTATGATTCCTTTGAGAGCGGCATCAAATGCCCCGCCACGGATATTTACCGCTACGAGATCCCCGGCGGCCAGTACACGAACCTCAGGCCCCAGGTGGAATCCCTGGGCTTGGGCAGCCGCTTCCAGGAGGTCAAGGAGAATTACCGCAAGGTCAACGACATGCTGGGCGACATCATCAAGGTGACGCCCTCCAGCAAGATGGTGGGGGACCTTGCCATCTTCATGACCCAGAACGACTTGACCCCTGAGACCATTGTGGAAAAGGGCGAGGGCCTGGCCTTCCCGGACAGTGCCGTCACCTACTTCTCCGGCATGATGGGCCAGCCCCAGGGCGGCTTCCCGGAGGAGCTGCAAAAGGTGGTCCTCAAGGGGAAGGAGCCCATTACCTGCCGCCCCGGCGAGCTGCTGGAGCCGGTGGACTTTGAGGCCAAGAAGCGGGAAATGGCCGCCTTTGACCCGGACCCCTCCTGGCGGGCCGTCCTCAGCTACTGCCTGTATCCCAAGGTAGTGGAGGAGTATGTGAAAAACCAGAAGGAGTACGGCTATATCATGCGGCTGGGCAGCCACGTATTCTTCCACGGCCTGGCGGTGGGCGAAACCAACAAGGTCAATATCGCCGACGGCAAGACGCTGGTCATCAAGTACCTGGGTCTGGGCGAGGTGGACGAAGAGGGCATGCGGACCGTCACCTTTGAGCTCAACGGCATCCGCCGGGATGTGAAGGTGCCGGACGAGAAGGCCCAGAAGAACATCGTCAAGGTGCCCATGGCGGACCCGGAGGACAAGAGCCAGATCGGCGCCTCCATCCCCGGCGCTGTGAGCAGGGTGTCTGTCAAGGCCGGCGACCGGGTGGAAAAGAACCAGACCCTGCTGACCATCGAGGCCATGAAAATGGAGACAGCTGTGACTGCCCGTATGGCGGGAACGGTGGAAAGCGTTTTGGTCCGCGAAGGGGAGACTGTCAAAGGAGGCCAACTCCTCATCACATTAAAGTGAATTGTGAACTTTCACAAACAGGGTCCGCCGGGAACGGCGGACCCTGCTGTTTCTCCTAAAAAAACAGACAAAGATGGGTGTCCGCCGCTGGCGGATGTTTGTACAACTTGACGCCACTTGACGGAAATCTGTCAAAAAAATGCAGAACGGTCAATAATTTGCAAGATGGCAAATGGAGACTTGCAGAAAAATGCATAAAAAGCGAAAAAAGCTCTTGAAAAATGACGGCGGTTGGGGTATTATATGCAGCAAGTACTGCAAGACCCGCACTTTAAATGGAAAGAGGATTTGAGAGATGAAAAAGTTTCTGTCTTTGCTCATGGCCACTTTGATGTTGGCCAGCGTTCTCACCGCCTGCGGCGGGAAGAAGGAAGAGGCTCCCGCCCAGACCGCTACCGAGGCCCCCGCTGAGGCGCCCGCCGCTACCGGCAGCGAGCTGACCTTCACCACCGGCGGCTCTTCCGGCACCTATTACGCCTTCGGCTCCGTTCTGGCCGGCCAGGTCTCCAGCTCCACCGGCACCAAGGTCACCGCTGTGGAGGGCAAGGGCTCCCAGGGCAACATCGAGCTGATGGATATGGACGGCGCCCAGCTGGGCCTGGTCCAGTCCGACGTGATGAGCTATGCCTATGAGGGCACCAACCTGTTTGCTGATTTTGGCAAGGTGGATTGCTTCTCCACTGTGGCCGCCCTGTACATGGAGCAGGTCCAGATCGTCACCTGCGATCCCAGCATCAAGACCGTGGCCGACCTGAAGGGCAAGAATGTCTCTGTGGGTGACTCCGGTTCCGGCGTGTTCTATAACGCTGTGGACGTGCTGGGCGCCTATGGCCTGGACATCGAAAAGGACATCAACCCCACCTATCAGGGCTTCGGTGACAGCGCCGAGGCGCTGAAGGACGGCAAGATCGACGCTGCTTTCGTGGTTGCCGGCGCGCCCACCACCGCCATCACCGAGCTGTCCAGCGCCAAGCCCACCTACCTGGTGAGCCTGGACGATGAGCACATCGACGCGCTGCTGGCCCAGTCCCCCTATTACAGCAAGTATGTCATCCCCGCCGAGACCTACGGCCTGGAGTCCGACACCACCACCGTGGCTGTGGGCGCCGTGGTCATCGCCCGTGACGATGTCTCCGAGGACGATGTGTACAACTTCTGCGCCGGCGTGTTCGACAACATTGACGCCATCACTGCCGTGCATGCCAAGGGCGGCGAGCTGGACCTGGGCTTTGCCACCTCCGTCACCTCCGTGCCCTATCATCCCGGCGCTGCCAAGTACTTCGCCGAGCAGGGTATCACGGTTCCCACCAAGTAAAACCGCGTTCAGATCCCGTTCAGAAACCGCGAGTGTCTCAAGGAGACTGCGGTGGGCAGCGCCCACCGCAGTCCCTTGTCGGTTTTTGGCAGGGTGGTAAAAGCATAGAAACCGTTTGATAACGGGAAGGAAGATAGTTACGAAAGAAACCCAGGAGGGGTGTCTTTCGTTTGTAATCAAAGCTTTTCAGACTTGAAAAGCTTACACAGCTCGAAGAGCTGTGCGGTGGGCAGCGCCCACCGCAGTCCCTTGTCGGTTTTACGAGACGGATGAGTCCGCGCCCAAGGCGGCGGGGAGTCATGCGTTTCGTGAGGAAATACCTGTTAGGAAGAGAGGAAACTGCATGAGCTTTTGGAAGAAAGAGACAAAGGCTCCCGTGAATACCGCCCCCGCGGACGACGGCGCCGTTGGCACCGCCGCCGATGTGGAGCAGGTCATGAAGAAGTATGACCGGGAGTCCAATACCCGCGTGTGGGAGGGAGTGCCCAAAGAGGTGGTCCGCTGGATCATGGTGGCCTTCTCCCTGTACAGCATTTATGTGACGCTGTTCTCCACGGCCCTGCCGGAGTTCCGGCTGTCCGTGTTTTTGGCGTCCATCCTTATCATGGGCTATTTGAACTTCCCCCTGCGCAAGGGCACCGTCCGGGTGAACCACATACCCTGGTACGATATTGTCATCATGGTGCTGGGCTCCGGAGCCTTTTTGTATTACGCCTTCAACGCCGAGCGGATCATCAAGCTGTCTCTGCGGGCGGCCAAGGACCCCTTCCTGCTGGCGGTGGGCGTGGTGGGCATCCTGGCCCTCATCGAACTGTGCCGCCGCAGCGTGGGCCTGCCCATTTTGTGCGTGGTGGGGGCCCTGCTGGTGTATACCTTTACCCAGGTCCAGCCCCGCATCGCCATCTATAACCTGTTCTACACCACCTCCGGCGTCATGAACACCCCCATCAACGTCTGCGCCAAGTACATCGTGGTGTTCATCATCTTCGGTGCCTTCCTGGAGCGCACCGGCATCGCCCAGTTCTTCATCGACCTTGCAAACTCCGTGGCCGGCGCCTCCGCCGGCGGCCCCGCCAAGGTGGCGGTCATCTCCTCCGCCCTGTGCGGCATGGTGTCCGGCTCCTCTGTGGGCAACACCGTCACCACCGGCTCCGTCACCATCCCCATGATGAAGAAAACCGGCTACAAGGCGGAATTCGCCGGCGCCGTGGAGGCCGCCGCCTCCACCGGCGGCCAGATCATGCCCCCCATCATGGGTGCCGCCGCCTTCCTCATGGCGGAGTACATGGGCGTCAGCTACGCCACCGTGGCTGTCACCGCCATTCTGCCCGCCGTGCTGTACTTCACCGGCATTTATATCGCCGTTCACCTGGAGGCCCGAAAGCTGGGCTTGAAGGGCATTCCCAAGGACCAGCTGCCCAAGCTCCGCGTCCTTATGAAGAAGATCTACCTGCTGGCGCCCCTGGTGGTGCTGGTGGTGCTGGTATCTACCAATATGAAGACCATGCAGTTCTCCGCCGCTGTGGCCATTCTGGTGGCCATCCTGGTGGGTGCCATCAACAAGGATGACCGCATCACCCCCACCAAGATCATCGACGCCCTGGAGGCCGGCGGCAAGGGCACCATCACCGTGGCCGTGGCCTGCGCCATGGCCGGCATCGTGGCCGGCTGCATCACCGTCACCGGCCTTGCCTCCAAGCTCATCACCGCCATCGTCTCTGTCTCCGGCGGCCATACCATGATCGCCTTGGTTTTGACTATGCTGTGCTGCATCGTGCTGGGCATGGGCGTGCCCACCACCGCCAACTACTGCATCATGGCCGCCACCTGCGCCCCCATCCTCATGAATCCCCAGATCGGCGTCCCCGCCATGGCCGCACACTTCTTTGTGTTCTACTTCGGCATCGTGGCGGACATCACGCCCCCCGTGGCCCTGGCGGCTTACGCCGGCAGCGCCATCGCCAAGGCGCCGCCTATGAAAACGGCCTTCAACGCCACGAAGCTGGCCATTGCCGCCTTCATCGTGCCGTATATCTTCGCCATGAACCCGGCCATGCTGCTGGTGAACGTGGAGAATCCCTTCCAGGTGGTACAGATCGTCCTCAGTGCCCTCATCGGTCTGTTCGGCGTGGCTGCCGCACTGAACGGCTTCCTGTATCGCCCCATCAATTTCCTGTTCCGCCTGGCTCTGGTGGCCGGCGGCCTGAGCATGATGATCCCCGGTACCTTGACCGACGTCATCGGCCTGGCTGTTGTAGTGGCCGTGGTGGTGCTCCAGCGCCTTGCCGCCAAGCGGGAAGCCGCCGTATAACAACTCCCCTGCCGCGCATCCGCTTCCGGAACCGTTCCGGAAGCGGATTTTTTTCGCGCCTTTCGAAAAAACCTTCGAAAAACGGTAACCTTTCGACAGGTTTCTTCGTCTGAAAGGGAAGAATACCATTCTTTGGAGAAGCGGCAAAAATCTGTTACCGATTTGTTGTTGCTTTGCGGAAGTAACTGTTCTAGCATGGGCCATACAGTTATAAGGATTGACGGAAAAGAGGAGAATCGACCGATGGCTGAAGTCAAAGATCTGGAACGGGCGGCTCCGGCCCAGGAGCCCGCGCCGGAGACCCCGGCGCAGAGCGCTCCCAAGGAGAGCGTGAAGTCCAAGTGGAAGAACATGCCCCGGAAAAAACGGCGGAAGATCATCCGCTGGGGGGTCCTGCTGGTGCTCCTGGCGGCTGCCGCCGGGGCCGGCTGGAAATTTTTCGGCGGTAAGAAAGAGGCGGAGGCCCAGGTGGTGACGGACATGGTGTCCTACGGCTCCATCACCTCCACCGTGGAGGGCAGCGGCCTCACCAAGGCGAAAAACAGCGAGACCATCATGCTGACCACCGCCGGCGTGGTCCAGGAGGTGCTGGTCACCGAGGGCCAGCAGGTGACGGCGGGCACGCCGCTGTTCGTCATTGAGTCCGAGGCGGCCCGGACAGCGGTGGAGAAGGCCCGGAAGAACGTGGAGGGCTACGAAAAGCAGCTGAACACCCTGCGCAAGGACATCGCGGGGCTGAACCTCTCCGCCGGCTATTCCGGAAAGATCATGGACGTGGCCACGCTGAATCCCGGGGACACCATCTCCAAGGGCGAGAAGGTGGCCACCCTGGCGGACGACACCCGGCTGCGGCTGGAGCAGTATTACAGCTACGCCTATGAGGGCGCCATCAAGGCCGGCCAGACCATGGAGGTCTCCATCCCCGCTCTCATGACCACCATTGACGGCACGGTGGAAAACGTCCACATGGTCAGCCGCATCACGCCGGAGGGGTCCAAGCTGTTCTGCGCGGAGATCATCGTAAAGAATCCCGGCTCTCTGACAGCGGACATGGCCGCCTCCGCCACCACCACGGTGAACGGGGAAGTGGTGTACCCCTACGAGGCCGGCAAGCTGGAGTATTACCGCACCGGCGATCTGTGTTCCACCGTCAGCGGCACCGTGATCTCCAGCGACCTGGTGGATTACCTGCAGGTGTCCGCCGGCCAGGTGCTGGTCCGCATTGACGGCGAGGACAGCGAAAGCGAGATCTTCACCGTGGAGCAGAGCCTGGAGGAGGCGCAGAAGGAGCTGGAGACCGCCCAGAAAAATCTGGACAACTGCAGCGCCGTGGCGCCCATTGACGGCACGGTCATCGGCCTTGCCCTGCAGGAGGGCATGGAGGTGGAGGCCAACAGCGCCGTCATCACCATTGCCGACACCTCCACCATCGTGGTGGACGCCACCGTGGACGAGCGGAACGTCAGCTATGTCAAGCCCGGCATGATGGTGGACATCGACCAGTGGGGCAGCACCTACATGGGCGTCGTGGAATCTGTCAGCCTGAACTCCAAGGCGGAAAACGGCGTTGCCAGCTATCCCATGGTCATCTCCGTGGACAACTATGATGGCACCCTCATGACCGGCAGCTACATCAACTACTCCCTGGTGGCCAGTGAAAACGACAACTGCCTGGTGGTACCCATCCAGTGCGTGAAGACCGTTCCCCTGGAGGACGGCACCACCGGCAACGTGGTGTTCGTCAAGGGCGACCGGCCGGACAACGCCATCGACTTGACGGTCCCTGTGGACGGCGTGCCGGAGGATTTCTGGGCCGTGCCGGTGGAGATCGGCATTTCCGATACCTATAACGTGGAGATCAAGTCCGGTGTGGAGGAAGGGACCGAGGTCTTTACCCAGCTGCAGACCTCTGACGTGTGGATGTGACGCTATGCTGGTTACACTGAAAAACGTTTATAAGATTTACGGCGAGGGTCTGGAGAGTGAGGTCCGGGCGCTGGACGGCGTATCCCTGGACATCGACCGGGGCGAGTTCGTGGCCATCGTGGGCCAGTCGGGCTCCGGCAAGTCCACCATGATGAACGTGCTGGGCTGCCTGGATATTCCCACCCGGGGCGACTATTTCCTGGACGGCACCGATGTCCGGGAACTGACGGACAAGGAGCTCTCCCACATCCGCAACCGCCAGATCGGCTTTATTTTCCAGCAGTACAACCTGATCCAGAGCTTGACGGTGCTGGAAAACGTGGAGCTGCCCCTTATTTACCAGGGCATCAAGGCCGACGACCGCTATGACATGGCCATGGAGGCCCTGGAGCGGGTAGGCCTTGCGAACCGGGTGAAGCACAAGCCCACGGAGATGTCCGGCGGCCAGCAGCAGCGGGTGGCCATCGCCCGGGCCATCGCCACCCGGCCGCCCATCATCATGGCCGACGAGCCCACCGGCGCTCTGGACTCCCACACGGGCCTGGAGGTGCTGGGCTTTTTGCAGCAGCTGAACAAGGAGGGCACCACCGTCATCCTCATCACTCACGACAACGGCATCGCCGCCACGGCCCGGCGGGTCGTGCGCCTGGCGGACGGGAAGATCGTGGACGACCACGAACAGGAGGTGGATTGGCTGTGAATATCCGGCAGGCTGTGAAAATGGCCTTCAAGTCCATCCTGGGCAACAAAGGCCGGTCCTTTCTTACCATGCTGGGCATCATCATCGGCATCGCCTCCGTCATGACCATTGTCTCCACCGTCAACGGCATGAACCAGGAGTCCATGAAGCAGTTCGAGGCCATGGGCACCAATAAAATCAATGTCTCCGCCATGCGCTACGACGGCCAGGATGTGTTTGACGACCTGTATGACTACTGCAGCTCCCTGGGCACGGACCTGGTGCTGGGCATTACCCCCAACGCCAATCTCTGGGACATAACGGTGGTGTACGGCTCCAAGAGCAGTAAGGCCATGGAGAAAAACCAGGAAAATATGTGGAACGGAGACGGGCAAAGCGGCGATATGGCTTTGCCGCCGGACTGCTATCTGGGCAGCGACCAGTACGCCGTGTGCAATAACTTCCAGCTGGCCAAGGGCCGGGACATCAGCAATATCGACATCAAAAATTATAACCAGGTGTGCGTCCTGGGGGCCCGGGCGGCTAAGAACTTTTTCAACTACGCCGACCCGGTGGGACAGGTCATGCAGGTCAACGGCCTGCCCTTCACGGTGGTGGGCGTCTATGCCGCGAAGGATACCAGCGAAAGTCCGTATTCCATGGACAACATCATCGTCTTCCCTTATACCGTCAAGCGGATGCTGAATCCAAATACGGACATCAATGAATTCGTGGTGAAGGCCGCCTCCGGCGAGGCCACCACGGAGGTCATTTCCCGCTTGAGCGGCTTTTTGGCGGGCCTCACCAACAACGGCCAAAGCGGCAGCGGCGGCGCGTACAGTGAGAACCAGTGGCAGGAGTCTCAGAACGAGTATCTGACCATGATCTCCATGGTGCTGGGCGGCATCGCCGCCATCAGCCTGCTGGTGGGCGGCATCGGCATCATGAACATCATGCTGGTGACTGTCACGGAGCGCACCCGGGAGATCGGCATCCGCCGGGCCATCGGCGCCGAGCGCGGCGCCATCGTCACTCAGTTTTTGATCGAGGCGGCCATGCTCTGCGGCATCGGCGGCGTCATCGGCATCGGCATCGGCACCCTGGGCACCCGGGCGGCCGGAAGGCTTTTGATGCAGATCGATATCTGGCCCTCGGCGGGTATCACCCTTTGCGCGTTTTTGCTGTCGGTGGTGCTGGGCATCCTGTTCGGCATCTACCCGGCGGCCAAGGCATCCAAGCTCCAGCCTGTGGAAGCCCTGCGGGCGGAATGAGAGGAAGAGAACTATGAAAAAACGACTGTTGAGTTTGCTGCTGGCGGTGTGTCTGGCGGCGTCGGTGCTGGCGCTGCCGGTGTCGGCGGCGGAGACCGTCCGCTTTTCCGATGTCACGGACCGGGACACCGCCATGGCGGTGGAGTCCCTGCGCCTTCTGGGCGTGCTGGACGGCTACGGCGACGGCTCCTTCCGCCCCAATGCGGTACTGACCCGGGCCCAGTTCTGTAAAATGGCGGTGTACGCCATGGACGGCGAGAGCGAATTGGGCCTGTACCGCACCGTCACCGTGTTTCCGGATGTGAAGCCCTCCCACTGGGCGTCCGCCTATATCAACATGGCCGCCAAGGGCAAGGGCGTCATCGCCGGCTATGCCGACGGCCGCTTCCACCCGGAAAAAACCGTCACGGTGGGCCAGGCGGTGACCATTCTGCTGCGGCTTTTGGGCTATACGGATGAAAACGTGGGCGGCATCTGGCCCCACGGCTATATGGCCGTGGCCCAGACCATCGGCTTGACCGACGGCGTCAGCGGCGACGGCTATACCGCCCTGACCCGGGGCCAGGCTGCCCGGCTTTTCTTGAACCTGCTGCGCTCTGATATGCGGGAGGGCGGCAAATACCTGGACACCCTGGGCACCACCGTGCCCAACACTATGCTGGTGTCCGCCAGTGCCACCGGCCCCGATGGTAGGGACAACGCCCTCCAGACCGCCGGCGGCGAGGTGTACCAGCTGGCCTCCGGCAAGGCCTCCAACGGACTTTTGAACGGCTACAAGGGCACACTGCTGCTGAACAAATACGGCAAGGCCCTGACCTTTGTGCCTGACGCTTTGGGCAGCAGCCGCACCGTCATCCTCGCCAGCAAGACCGCCACCCAGATCGTGGATGCCGGCGGCGTCAAGTACACCCTCAAGGCCAGCACCCCCGCCTACTATAACGGGGAGGAGAGTGACTGGGGCGACGTGTACAGCTGGCTCCACGCCGGCATGAGCGTGACGCTGTACCTCAGCGAGGCGGGCAGCGTGGATTACGTGTTCGTGGGCGGCGGAACGGTCACCGCGGCGGTCATCGTGGACCAGGACCGCTCCGGCGCGGGCTTTGACAGCCTTACCGGCGGCATGACCGGCTACGCTATTTACAAAAACGGCGCGCCCGCCACCCTGGGCGACCTGCGCAAATACGACGTGGCGGTGTATTCCGCCGCGGAAAACGCTATCCGTGTCTGCGACACCCGGGTCACTGTCTACTATGAAAGCTGCTATCCCAACCCGGCGGAGCCCACCACCATCACCGTGCTGAACGGCACGGAGCTGACGGTGCTGCCCACCGCCATGGAGAGCCTCTCCGCCTTTAAGCCCGGCCAGCGGATGACGCTGCTGCTGACGGAGGACGGCCAGGTGGCCGGCGCCGTGGACACCGGCTCCGGCGCCAAGGGCAATGCTGTGGGCATCGTCAGCGGCGGCAAGGTGCAGCTGCTGTGCGGCACCGCCAAAATTTTGCTGGACGCCGGCGCCTCCGGGGAGTTGGAGGGCCAGCTGGTCCGCGTCTCCGCCGGCAGCAAGGGCAAGGTGGACCTGTCCCGCCTCAGCGGCGGCGCCTCCGGTGAGCTGAGCGTGTCCGGCCGGACCCTGGGCAAGACGCCCCTGGCGGACAACGTCATGGTGTTCCGGGACGGCGAGGACATCAGCCTCAGCCAGCTGACCCATGACCGCGTTGGCGCCGGCGACATCCGCTACGCCCGGACCAACTGGGCCGGCCAGGTGGACCTCATCGTCCTGGGCGGCTCCGAGAGCGGCACGGTGTATTACGGCGTGGCCGTGGTGAAGCGCAGCGAGTTCCAGGTGCAGGATGAAAACGGCAGGTATCCCGGCGATGATGGCTATGTGGTGACCACCAAGACCACCCAGACCATAGCGGTGGAATACGGCACGGGCCTGCGGACGGAGCCCATCCAAAACGCCTCCCTGGTAGCCAATGGTGCCTTTGTGGAGGCGCGGATCAAGGATGGCCGCATCACCAGCCTGGAAACGCTGACCAAGCTCTCCAACGTGCCCAACAGCGCCTGGAGCGGCAAGACCGCCGTCACCGTGGGCGGCCGGACCTACACGGTCCCCGAGGACGTGGCCTGCTACAACAGCGCCGCCAAGAGCTGGCTGACGCTGTCCCAGGCCCATGGCTACGCGGACACCGCCAACCTGTATGTCTCTGACGGCGTGGTCCGTGTCATTGAGGTCGGGAAGTAAGCGACTTTCGAAACAGCAAACAACCGGGAGGACGGCAGCTGCCGTCCTCCCGGTTGTTTTGGCAAAACCCTATACAAAACGGATTGTGTGTGCGAAATTATACGATTTGGAACAGATAGAACTTCAGATAATTCGTTTCATCCACGCCCCAGAGGATGGGGTGGTCGCAGCACTGCTGCCGGGCCTCGATCTGCCGCAGCTGCACGCCGGCGTCTTTGGCCGCGTCGTGGAGCATGGCCACGAATTTTTCCTCGGAGGCGAAGTGGGAGCAGGAGCAAGTGGCCAGGTATCCGCCCCGGGGCAGCAGCTGCATGGCCCGGTAGTTGATCTCCTTGTAGCCGGTCATGGCGTTTGCCACGGTCTTACGGCTTTTGGTGAAGGCCGGCGGGTCCAGGATGATGAAGTCGTATTGCACAGGCTCCTTTGCCAGCTGAGGCAGCAGGTCGAACACATTGGCGGCCACGCAGTCCATCACTCTGTCCAGCCCGTTGCGCGCCGCGTTGGCCCGGGCCATCTCCACGGCGGCTTCGGACACATCCACGGCGGTGACGTGTTTCGCCCCGCCACGGGCGGCGTTCAAGGCGAAGGAGCCGGTGTGGGTGAAGCAGTCCAGCACCGTCTTTCCCCGTGCCAGACGGGCCACGGCTCGGCGGTTGTACTTCTGGTCCAGGAAGAAGCCGGTCTTCTGGCCGTTTTCCACGTCCACCAGATAGCGGATGCCGTTTTCCGTGATCTCCACCACCGGGGAATCCGGCGCCGTCTCGCCGGGCAGGGGGAACCACCCCTTGTACTGGGCAAGGCCCTCCTTTTCCCGCAGGGCCACGTCGTTGCGCTCAAACACGCCCCGGACGGCTTGGCCGTCCTCCCGGAGGATGCGGACCAGCATGGGAAGCAGCATGCCTTTGATGGCCTCCATGCCCACGGACAGGATCTGCACGCTTAAAAGGTCGTGGAATTTGTCCACCGTCAAACCGGGGAAGGCGTCCGCCTCGCCGAAGATGATGCGGCAGGCGTCCAGGTCCTCCGGCTCCATGACGCTTTTGCGGTACTCCCAGGCCCAGCGGAGCTTTCGCTCCCAGAAAGCCTCGTCAAAGCGGTCGTTGGCGTTGCGGGAGAGGAGGCGGACGCGGATCTTGGACTGCTGGGACAAAAAGCCCGTGCCCAGATACCGGCCCTTTTTGCTCAAGACGTCCACCAGACCGCCGTTTTCCGGTGTGCCCTCCAGGGACAAAACCTCCGCGTCGTAGACCCAGGGGTGTCCCCGGAGGATGGCGGCTTCCGCCTTGGGGGTGACGGTGCATTTGGGATAGGTGCGCTCTGCTTTCATAAACAAGGTCCTTTCCGTCGGGAATGAGTTTTCGGAACAAGTCTATCACACTTTTTCCCGGATTGCCATATAAATAGGTGGGAAGGAGGGGTCTATCATGCCCATTATTTATCTGAGCCCGTCCACGCAGGACTGGAATATGTATGTCACCGGCAGCGGTTCCGAGGAGTACAACATGAACCTGCTGGCGGACGCCCTGGTCCCTTACCTCATGTCCAACGGCATCCGCTACAAGCGCAACAGCCCGTCCATGACCGCGGCCTCCTCCATCCGGGAGGCCAACACCGGCTGGTACGACCTGTACCTGGCCCTGCATTCCAACGCGGCACCGGAGGGACGGTACGGGGAGGAGCGGGGCATCATCGCCTTTTATTATCCCGGCAGCACCAAGGGCCGCCGGGCGGCGGAGCTCATTGCGGCGGAGCTGCGGAAGATCTATCCCCTGCCCAACCAGGTCACCACCCGGGCCACCACCTCCCTGGGAGAGGTGCGCCTGCCCCGGTTCCCGGCGGTGCTGGTGGAGATCGGCTATCACGACAATTACGAGGACGCCACCTGGCTGGAGGGACATATGGACGCCATTGCCCAGCAGCTGGCCCGGGCGCTGACGGAGTTTTTCGGTCTGCCCTTCATCTATCCCATCACGCCCATGGAGGGAACGGTGGAGGTCCGCTACGGCACGCTGAACCTGCGGGAGACGCCCTCCGCCTCCGGCACCGTCATCGCCAACCTCCCCGACGGCGCCGCCGTCACCATCTACGGCGAGTGGCAGGGGTGGTATGTGGTCCATTACGGAGAGCTGGTGGGGTACGCGGCAGCGGCGTATATTGACACATGACGCAGCGAGCCGCCGGAAAACGGGTGGGACATTCACCAGGTTTTGGTCAAATGTTCGGTTTTTCCTTGACAGAGTAACTGTAAATGATTAAACTAGAAAAGGATGATTATCGGCGGACAAAGGGGTGTCCTCCGATTGTTTTCTAGCCGTGCGGCCGCGCCGGCATTGCGGCGCGGTCTGCATATACAGCACCCATACCGAATATTAGGAGGTTGAACCAATCGTGACACAAGCCATCATTACCGGCGTTATTGCCCTGGTGATCGGCCTGGCGGTGGGCTTCCCTCTCGGTATTCGCTACCGGAAGAACGTATCTGAAAAGGAAATCTCCAGTGCCGAGGAAGAAGGCACCCGCATTATCAACGAGGCGATCAAGAGCGCGGAATCCAAGAAGCGCGAAGCCCTGCTGGAAGCAAAAGAAGAGATCCTGAAAAACCGCAGCGAGTATGAGAAGGAAGTAAAGGAACGCAGAGCCGATCTGCAGCGGCAGGAAAACCGCCTGCAGCAGAAGGAAGAGAACCTGGACCGCAAGACCGAGGCCATCGAGAAAAAAGAAGAGTCCCTGGCCCAGAAGCACGCGGCCATCGACAAGGAAAACGAAGAGATCAAGGTCATCAAGCGCAGCCAGACGGAAATGCTGGAGCGCATCTCCGGCTTCACCGCCGAGGAGGCCAAGCAGTATCTGATCTCCCAGGTGGAGTCCGAAGTAACTCACGAGACCGCCCTCAAGATCAAAGAGGTCGAGTCCCGCATGAAGGAAGAGTGTGAAGCCCGCGCCCGCGAGGTGGTGGCCCAGGCCATCCAGCGCTGCGCCGCGGACCAGGTGGCCGAAATGACCGTCAGCGTGGTTCCCCTGCCCAATGACGAGATGAAGGGCCGCATCATCGGCCGCGAGGGCCGCAACATCCGCACCATTGAGACGCTCACCGGTGTGGACCTCATTATCGATGACACGCCGGAGGCCATCACCGTTTCCTGCTTTGAGCCTGTCCGCCGGGAGATCGCCCGGCTGGCCCTGGAAAAGCTCATCGCCGACGGCCGCATCCACCCCACCCACATCGAGGAGATGGTGGAGAAGGCCCGCCGGGAGGTGGAGGCCACCATCAAGGCCGAGGGCGAGCGCGCCGTGTTCGAGTGCGGCGTCCGCAGCCTGCATCCCGAGATTGTAAAGATGCTGGGTCGCCTGCACTACCGCACCAGCTACGGCCAGAACGTCCTGCAGCACTCCATCGAGGTCAGCCATATCGCCGGCATGATGGCGGCGGAGCTGGGCGCCGATGTTCAGGCTGCCAAGCGGGCCGGCCTGCTCCATGACCTGGGCAAGTCCGTTGACCATGAGATGGAGGGCACCCATGTGGCCCTGGGCGTGGAATTCGCCCGGAAGTACAAGGAGCGGGAGGACATCATCCACGCCATCGAGGCCCACCACAACGATGTGGAGCCCCGCACCATCGTGGCCTGCCTCATCCAGGCGGCGGATGCCATTTCCGCGGCCCGGCCCGGCGCCCGCCGCGAGAACCTGGAGAACTACATCAAGCGCCTGGAGCAGCTGGAGACCATCACCGGCAGCCACCCCGGCGTGGAGAAGGCCTACGCCATCCAGGCCGGCCGCGAGGTCCGCGTCATGGTGAAGCCCGAGCAGGTCAGCGAAGACCAGATGGTCATTCTGGCCCGGGACCTGGCCAAGAAGATCGAGGAAGAGATGGAGTACCCCGGCCAGATCAAGGTCCACTTGATCCGGGAGACCAAGGTCGTCGAGTACGCCAAGTGAGCAAGCGCATAAAAAGACACGGAACGCACAGCGTTCCGTGTCTTTTTTACATGTCCAGCTTGATGATGTCGTTGGGTGTGCAGTTTAAAAGCTGGCAAATCGCCTCAATGTTTTCGTAGCGGATGGATGTGGTTTCGTTGTTGACCATTTTATTAAAATTCTGATAGCTCATGCCCAACTGCTTGTACAGCCAGTATTTTGTTTTGCCTTGCTGTTCCAGCAGCGGGAAAATATCTAACTTTGCCATATGATACCTTCTCATTATCTTCTTTTTACATCCAATCATTATTGTTGCAATAATTGTTCAGCTGGGTGCGCTGTAATTCCGCGCGGTGGCAGAGCTTGTTTTTACTGATGCCGGATTTTTTGATAAGTTCGTCCAGCTGGATGACAATTGTACCGAAATTTTCCATAGACAATCCCTCAATCACGCAGGTATCGTTCTTGACAGGTATAGTCTAAAATGGTTAGAAGGGGTTTATAAGATGTAATATATTACAGTTGATTTCTTACAGGTGGGTATATGGATATGGATTACCAAAAGCTGTACCACATCCTGTTCAACGTCGTCACGGATTCCCTGGAAAGCATGGCGGCGCAGAATTTCGGACAGGCTGCCGCCTGCCTGCGGCAGGCCCAGCAGACCTGCGAGGAGCTTTACATAGAGGGGGAGGAGGACCCCGCCCAATAAGAAACGAGCGCTGGAAAACCAGCGCTCGTTTCTTATGCCTGTACATGCTCCAGGTAATCGGACATAGTGATACGGTAGCGGAACAGCCGCTCGTCCCGGTGCTCGCAGCTGAAGCCGCAGGCACGGACGGCACGGATGGAGCGGGTGTTTCCGGCGTAGACCCGGGCGAGGACCTGCCTGGCCCGCCAGTCAAAAAAGGCGGTGGACAGGGCGGTGCGGATGGCGGCCTCCCCGTAGCCGTTGCCCCAGAGGGCTTCCTCGCCGATGACGTACACGATCTCATAGGCGCCGGGAGAGGAGGAGAGGACTTTCAGCTTCACAAAGCCGATGGCGGAGCCGTCCGGAACGCATACCATGAAAAACCGGCCCCACTGGTTGAACTGGAACGTCAGCATGGGCGCCGGTACCGTGACAAGGACCCGCCGCAGGGTTTGGACCACGTCCGCCTCCTCATGGAGATACCGGGTGACCTGGGGATTGCCCATCCACCGGATGAGGGCCTTTACGTCCTGGGGATTGATTTCCGCACGCAAAAAAATAGAAGCGGCTTTCTTCATATCGCTTACCTCACAGTAAAAATACTTAAAAGCCCTTCTATGCATACCGCATCAACGGTTCTTTTATATGAAATTATCATTAGTATACCGGAACAGGCGGGAAATGTCAAGCTGAGGGACGTATTTATGCTCCAAAGAGGAAACTTGCGGGGCAACCCGGCGGCGAACAGTTGACAATTCTTCCCGGAATGGATACAATAAGAATCCAGTGAAAACCACGCCAAGGGATACATTATATAATATAGATGCAAAGGATTTGAGACTATGGCACAGGATAAAAGACAGGTAGACGCCATCACCGCACGGGACGCTGATTTCGCCCAGTGGTATACGGACGTCTGCAAAAAGGCGGAGCTCATCGACTACACCTCCGTCAAGGGCATGTTCATCTACCGCCCCTATGGCTACGCCATCTGGGAGAACATCCAGAAGGAGCTGGACCGGCGGTTCAAGGAGACCGGCCATGAGAACGTGTATCTGCCCGTTCTGATCCCCGAGTCCCTGCTGCAGAAGGAAAAGGACCACGTGGAGGGCTTTGCCCCCGAGTGCGCCTGGGTCACCATGGGCGGCAGTGAAAAGCTGGAGGACCGCCTGTGTGTCCGCCCCACCTCCGAGACCTTGTTCTGCGAGCACTACGCCAACATCATTCACTCCTGGCGGGACCTGCCCAAGAAGTACAACCAGTGGTGTTCCGTCCTGCGGTGGGAAAAGACCTCCCGCCCCTTCCTGCGCCACCGGGAATTCCTGTGGCAGGAGGGCCACACCATGCACGCCACCGAGGAAGAGGCCCGGGAAGAGACCATGCAGATGCTGAACATCTACGCCGACTTCATGGAGAACTATCTGGCCATGCCCGTTATCCGGGGCCGCAAGACCGAGAAGGAGAAGTTCAAGGGCGCTGAGGAGACCTACACCGTGGAGTGCATGATGCACGACCACAAGGCCCTCCAGGCCGGCACCAGCCACTATTTCGGCGACGGCTTCGCCAAGGCCTTCGACATCACCTTTACCGGCAAGGACAACCAGCTCCACCATCCCCATCAGACCTCCTGGGGCGTGTCCACCCGCATGATCGGCGGCATCATCATGACCCACGGCGATGACAACGGCCTGGTGCTGCCTCCCCGGGTGGCGCCCATCCAGGCGGTGGTCATCCCCGTGGCCCAGCACAAGCCCGGCGTCCTGGACGCTGCCGCCGCCCTGCGGGACCGTCTGAGTGCCGCTGGCATCCGCAGCAAGATGGACGATTCTGACAACTCTCCCGGCTGGAAGTTCGCGGAGTATGAGATGAAGGGCGTGCCCCTGCGGGTGGAGATCGGCCCCAAGGACATGGAGAAGGAGCAGTGTGTCATCGCCCGCCGGGATACCGGCGAGAAGGTGTCCGTGCCCCTCGCCCAGCTGGAGGAGAAGGTCAAGGAGCTGCTGGACGCTGTCCATGACAATATGTACGCCATGGCCCTCCGGAACCGGGAGGAGAACACCTTCGACATCAAGACCCCCGAGGAGGCCAAGGCCATCGCCGAGGGCAAGGGCGGCTTCCTGCGGTCCAAGTGGTGCGGCAGCCTGGAGTGCGAGCTGGCCATGAAGGAGCGGGCCGGCGTCAGTTCCCGCTGCATGCCTCTCAGCCAGTCCGGCACCGAGGGCGTGTGCCCTGTGTGCGGCAAGAAGTGCACCACGGATATTTACTGGGGCGTCGCTTATTGATCCGGAAAGCTCCCTTTTCGCGAAAAAAGCGGGAGTTTGGCGGATTTTGGGCGTGTCCGCCGCGGGCGCATGCCTGTGTTCGGAACGCCAAAAAAATCTTCAGAATTTCATGAAAAACAGAGAAAATCCTCTTGACATCAAGAGGATTTTCTTTTATTATAAAGAAGCTGTGCGGCAGGGTGAACCTTGCCCATGGTACTGCGATGAACCGGGAGATTGCTCCGAGAGGAGGTAACTTCCGGGGAGTATGTCCGATAATCGGGCGGCTGAGAAGGATCTGTACGTTGCGTAGATCGCCACGCCATGATCATGGTACCGGCCGGAAGGGTGACCTTGCGCCGGTATTTTTCATGAGCGGGAATGATACGCACGGATAAGCGTATAGAAAAATCTCTCGCCGTACGTCGTCGAGACTCCGCGACAAAACTACGTACGAATTCAGGAGGAAACAACCATGGCACAGAAAGAAATGATCCGCATCCGGCTGAAGGCCTATGACCACCAGGTGATCGACCAGAGCGCTGAGAAGATCGTCGAGACCGCCAAGCGCACCGGCGCTGAGGTGTCCGGCCCCATCCCTCTGCCCACCAAGAAGGAAGTCGTCACCATCCTGCGCGCCGTCCATAAGTACAAGGACAGCCGCGAGCAGTTCGAGCGCCGCACCCACAAGCGTCTGATCGACATCACCAAGTCCACTCCCAAGACCGTCGAGGCTCTGATGGCCCTGGAGCTGCCCGCTGGTGTGGAGATCGAGATCAAGCTGTAATCCCCCGCACACATTAAAAAGTTTGCTGTCCATGTCCGCTGTCTTGCGAAGCGGACGGGTCATGTCGGCAGAGCAATGCCACGGAAACCCAAACGTGTGTATCTAAGCCGACCAATAACCTTTAAGGAGGAACATACATGAAAGCAATCATCGGCAAAAAAGTGGGCATGTCTCAGATTTTTGACGAGAACGGCCATGTGATCCCCGTCACTGTCATCGAGGCGGGTCCCTGCGTGGTCACTCAGAAGAAGACTTCCGAGAAGGAAGGCTATGAGGCTGTCCAGCTGGGCTTTGAGGACGTTGCGGAGCGCAAGCTCAGCAAGCCCGAGATGGGCCACCTGAACAAGGCCGGCGTGTCTCCCAAGAAGCACCTGCGCGAATTCAACCTGGAAAATGCCGCCGAGCTGAACGTGGGCGACATCGTCAAGGCTGACACCTTCAAGGTCGGCGACTTCGTCGACATCACCGGCACCAGCAAGGGCCACGGCTACGCTGGCGTCATCAAGCGCTGGGGCGCTCAGCGCACCCCCACCACCCACGGCGGCGGTCCCGTGCACCGTCACGCCGGCTCCATGGGCTCTTCCACCGATCCCTCCCGCATCTTCAAGGGTAAGATCGGCGCCGGCCACATGGGTGTTGACCAGGTCACTGTCCAGAACCTGTCCGTTGTGAAGGTGGATCCCGAGCTGAACATGCTGGTTGTCTGCGGCGCCGTTCCCGGCCCCAAGGGCGGTCTGGTCACCATCAAGAGCACTGTGAAGGTCCACAAGGTCAAGCAGGCTGGTGCCGACATCAGCAAGAACCCGCAGAAGGCTTCCGGCCGCAACCCGCAGAAGGCCTCTGCCAGAAACCGCTAAGAAAGGGGTGTTTCAGTAATGTCTACCATGAAAGTTTTGAACATGGCCGGCGCAGAAGTCGGCACTGTGGAACTGTGCGACGCCATCTTTGGCATCGAGCCCAACGAAGTCGTCGTCCACGAGGTCGTCAAGAACCACCTCGCCAACTGCAGACAGGGCACCCAGAGCGCCTTGACCCGCGCCGAAGTTTCCGGCGGCGGCAAGAAGCCCTGGCGCCAGAAGGGCACCGGCCACGCTCGCCAGGGTTCCACCCGCGCTCCCCAGTGGACCCACGGCGGCATCGTGTTCGCACCCAAGCCCCGTGATTACAGCTATGTGCTGAACAAGAAGGTCAAGCGCCTGGCTCTGAAGTCTGTCCTGTCCGCCAAGGCGGCCGAGGGTAAGCTGGTCGTGATCGACGCCATCAAGATGGACGCCATCAAGACCGCCGACTTCCGCAAGTTCCTGACCGCCGTCCAGGTGGAGGGCAAGGCCGTTGTGGTCACTCCCGCTGTGGACGAGATCGTGGTCAAGAGCGCCCGCAACATCCCCGGCGTGCTGACTACCCCCGCCACCAACCTGAACGTCTATGACATCATCAACGCTCAGTACCTGGTCGTGGATCAGACCGCCCTCGCAAAAATCGAGGAGGTGTACGCATAATGGCTACCGCATACGACATCATTATCCGTCCCATCATCACCGAGCGTGCTATGGCCGGCGCTGCCGACAAGAAGTACGTGTTCGAGGTTGCTAAGACTGCCGGCAAGATCGAGATCAAGAAGGCCGTCGAGGAGATCTTCGGCGTGAAGGTCGCTTCCGTCAACACTGTGACGGTGCCCGGCAAGGAAAAGCGCATGGGCGCCGGCCGTCCCGGCATGACCAAGACCTGGAAGAAGGCCTATGTCCAGCTGGCGGCTGATTCCAAGACCATCGAGTTCTTCGAAGGCATGGTCTGATAACGGAAGGAGAGTAAAGCGATATGTCTATCAAAACTTTTAAGCCGACGACTCCCTCCAGACGTCAGATGACGGTCTCCGGTTTCGACGGCATCGACAAGAAGGCCAAGCCCGAGCCCAGCCTGACCGAGCCTCTGAAGAAGAGCTCCGGCCGCAACAGCTATGGCCGCATCACCGTCCGTCATCGCGGCGGCGGCAACAAGCGCAAGTACCGCGTCATCGACTTCAAGCGGGACAAGATCGGCTCCGCCGTGGTCCTGCGCCTGGAGTATGACCCCAATCGCAGCGCCAACATCGCCCTCATCGAGTATGAGGACGGCGAGAAGCGCTACATCCTGGCTCCCGTCGGTCTGAAGGCCGGCCACAAGATCATGACCGGTCCCGAGGCCGATATTCTGCCCGGCAACGCGCTGCCCCTGGCCAACATCCCCGTTGGTACTGTGATCCACAACATCGAGCTGCATCCCGGCAACGGCGCCCAGCTGGTCCGCGCCGCCGGCACCGCCGCTCAGCTGATGGCCAAGGAAGGCACGGACGCTCAGATCCGTATGCCCTCCGGCGAGGTCCGCATCGTGCGCACCAACTGCTACGCCACCATCGGCCAGGTGGGCAACATCGAGCACGAGAACATCAACATCGGCAAGGCCGGTCGTAAGCGCCACATGGGTTGGCGTCCCACCGTCCGCGGCTCTGTCATGAACCCCAATGACCACCCCCACGGCGGCGGCGAGGGCCGCGCTCCTGTCGGCCGTCCCGGCCCTGTCACTCCTTGGGGCAAGCCCGCTATGGGTTACAAGACCCGCAAGGGCAAGAATCCCACCAACAAGTTCATCGTGAAGCGTCGCAACGAGAAGTAAGGGAGGCAAGTTAATATGAGCAGATCCATTAAAAAAGGCCCGTATGTTGCCCCTGAGCTTCTGAAGCGGGTCGAGGAAATGAACGCCAAGAACGAGAAGAAGGTTCTGAAGACCTGGAGCCGCAGCTCCACCATCTTCCCCGCCTTCGTCGGTCACACCATCGCTGTCCACGACGGCCGCAAGCACGTGCCCGTCTATGTCCAGGAGGACATGGTCGGCCACAAGCTGGGTGAGTTCGCGCCCACCCGCACCTTCCGCGGCCACCGCAAGGATAACTAAGTAAAGGAGGATGCAGAACATGGAAAAGAAAGTTGCTAAAGCGTATCTGCGCTATGTCCGCATTTCTCCCCGCAAGGTCCAGATCGTCTGCGATCTGATCCGCGGCAAGGACGCCGGCACCGCCATGGCGATCCTGATGCAGACCCCCAAGTCCGCCTCTGAGCCTCTGATGAAGCTCCTCAAGAGCGCGGTCGCCAACGCCGAGAACAACTTCGGCATGGACCCCGCCAAGCTGGTGGTGTCCGAGGTGTTCGCCACGCCCGGCCCCATTCTGAAGCGGATGATGCCCCGGGCTCAGGGCCGCGCCTATCGTATCAACAAGCGCACTTCTCACGTCACCCTGGCTGTGACGGAAAAGGCATAAGAGGGAGGAGAACAGTTTATGGGACAGAAAGTTAATCCCCACGGCCTGCGCGTGGGCGTCATCAAAGACTGGGATTCCCGTTGGTATGCCAGTGATGAGAAGGTCGGCGATCTGATCGTCGAGGATCAGAAGATCCGCAAGTATCTGAAGAAGACCCTGTACGGTGCCGGCGTTCCCAAGATCGAGATCGAGCGCAGCAGCGATGTGGTCACCATTTATCTTCACTGCGCCCGTCCCGGTGTGGTCATCGGCAAGGGCGGCGAGCAGATCGAGCAGTATCGTCTGGCCGTGGAGAAGATGATCGGCAAGAAGGTGAAGCTGAACATCGTCGAGGTGAAGAACCCCGACATGAACGCTCAGCTGGTGGCTGAGAACATCGCTCAGCAGCTGGAGAAGCGTATCTCCCACCGCCGTGCCATGAAGAACGCCATGGCCCGTGCCATGCGCGCCGGCGCCAAGGGCATCAAGACCTGCTGCTCCGGCCGTCTGGGCGGCCGCGAGATCGCCGGTGTTGAGCATTATCACGAGGGCACCATCCCCCTGCAGACCATCCGCGCCGACATCGAGTACGGCTTCGCGGAGGCTGCCACCACCTTCGGCCGCATCGGCGTGAAGGTGTGGATCTACAAGGGCGAGGTCCTCTCTCAGACCCTGCGCACCACCCCCCGCACCATGGACACCTCCAAGCCCTACCAGGAGCGTCGTGAGCGTCGTCCCCGCCGTGATGGCGACCGCCGCCAGGGCGGCTTCAACCGCGGCGGCCAGGGCGGTTTCAACCGCGACCGCCAGAACGGCGGCTTCAACCGCGGCGGCCAGGGCCGTCCTCAGGGCGGTTTCAACCGCAACAACACCCGTCCGGCTGCCCCCGCAGCCCCTGCTAAGGAAGGAGGAGCGCAGTAATGCTTCTGCCGAAGAGAGTTAAGTATCGCCGCATGCAGCGCGGCCGTATGACCGGCAAGGCCACCCGCGGCAACACCGTCGCCTATGGCGAGTGGGGCCTGGTGGCTGAGGAGCCCGGCTGGATCAAGAGCAATCAGATCGAGGCCGCTCGTATCGCCATGACCCGTTACACCAAGCGTGGCGGCCAGGTCTGGATCAAGATCTTCCCCGATAAGTCCGTTACCATGAGAGCCGCCGACTCCCGTATGGGTTCCGGTAAAGGTAACCCCGAGTACTGGGTTGCCGTTGTGAAGCCCGGCCGTGTCATGTTCGAGATCGCCGGCGTGTCCGAAGAAGTTGCCCGCGAGGCGCTTCGTCTGGCCAGCCACAAGCTGCCCATCAAGACGAAGATCATCGCCCGCACCGAGGAAGCAGGTGAGTAAAGATGAAGGCAAGTGAAATTCGTAAGATGACCCCTGAGCAGCTGAATGAGAAGCTGGCAGGCTTGAAGAAGGACCTGTTCTATCTGCGTATGCAGCATGCTACCAATCAGCTGGACAATCCCCTGAAGATCCGGGAGACCAAGCACGACATTGCCCGCATCAAGACCGTGCTGGCGGAACTCTCCGCTTCTGACAAGCAGTGAGAAGGAGGTAAGCGAAGATGAACGAAGAGATGAGAACTTCCTCCCGCAAGACCCGGGTCGGTAAGGTCGTTTCTGACAAGATGGACAAGACCGTGGTCGTCGCCATCGAGGACCGCGTCGCCCATCCCCTGTATAAGAAGATCGTCGGCCGTACCTACAAGCTGAAGGCTCATGACGAGCAGAACGCCTGCGGTATCGGCGATAAGGTCAAGGTGATGGAGACCCGCCCCCTGTCCAAGGACAAGCGTTGGCGCGTGGTCGAGATCATTGAAAAAGCGAAGTAAGGAGGTGCCGAGTTATGATTCAGCAGGAAACTTTTCTGAAGGTTGCCGATAATACCGGCGCCAAGGAGATCAAGTGCATCCGCGTTTTGGGCGGTTCCAAGCGTAAGTTCGGCAACATCGGTGATGTGATCGTGGCCTCTGTCCGCAAGTCCACTCCCGGTGGCACCGTGAAGAAGGGTGAGGTCGTCAAGGCCGTCATCGTCCGCAGCGCCAAGGGCGTCCGTCGTGCCGACGGCACCTATGTCCGCTTCGATGACAACGCCGCCGTCCTGATCAAGGACGACAAGAACCCCAGAGGTACCCGTATCTTTGGGCCTGTGGCTCGCGAGCTGCGCGACAAGGATTACATGAAGATCCTGTCCCTCGCCCCCGAAGTGATTTGAGGAGGGCAGCGAAATGGCTATGAATATCAAGAAGGGCGATACCGTTGTCGTCCTGTCCGGTAAGGACAAGGGTAAGCAGGGCAAGGTGCTGGGCACCGTCCCCGGCTCCCTGAAGGTCGTTGTGGAGGGCATCAACATGGTGACCTGCCACGTCAAGCCCCGCCGTCAGGGCGAGGAGGGCGGCATCGTCAAGCGCGAGGCTGCCATCGCCAGCTGCAAGGTGCAGGTCGTCTGCCCCAAGTGCGGCAAGGGCACCCGCATCGCCCACAAGGTCGAGGGCGACAAGAAGACCCGCGTGTGCAAGCACTGCGGCGCTGAGCTGTAAGAAAGGAGCGAGAACAAATGGCTAGACTGAAAGAAAAGTACACCGCCGAAGTCGCTCCCGCTCTGATGAAGCAGTTCGGCTACAAGAGCGTCATGCAGATCCCCAAGATCGACAAGGTCGTCGTGAACGTGGGCTGCGGCGAGGCTCGTGAGAACGCGAAGGTGCTGGAGAACGTTGTGGGCGACCTCAGCAAGATCACCGGCCAGAAGCCCATCATCACCCGGGCCCGCAAGTCCATCGCCAACTTTAAGTTGCGCGAGGATATGCCCATCGGCGCCAAGGTCACCCTGCGGGGCGACAAGATGTGGGAGTTCCTGGACCGTCTGTTCAACGTGGCTCTGCCCCGTGTCCGCGATTTCCAGGGCATCAACCCCAACTCCTTTGATGGCCGCGGCAACTACGCCCTGGGCATCAAGGAGCAGCTGATCTTCCCCGAGATCGAGTACGACAAGATCGACAAGATCCGCGGTATGGATGTGGTCATCTGCACCACCGCGCACACCGATGAAGAGGCCCGCGCCCTGCTCCAGCAGGTCGGCGCTCCCTTCGCCCGCTAAGGAGGAAGAGAAGAATGGCTAAGAAATCTATGATCCTGAAGCAGCAGGGCCCCGCCAAGTACTCCACTCGGAAGTACAACCGCTGCAAGCTCTGCGGCCGTCCCCACGCTTACCTGCGTGATTACGGCGTGTGCCGTATCTGCTTCCGGGAGCTGGCCTATAAGGGCGAGATCCCCGGCGTGCGCAAGGCCTCTTTCTGAGAAAAAAACTGAATTGGCGCGGCGAAAAACCTTGACGAACCTCGGTTCTTCTGGTACGCTAAATTAGTGGGGCATTTTTTCGGAAATGTGCCCACTGCGCCATGTTCAGATTTGTTTTCCCGGGGAATCGAGCCTGGCACAATTCCATTTTTGTAACCAGGGCCTGTGATATGGGGGCCTGGCGATATACGGATGGCGAAAGGTCATGACCAATTGGGCACCATGCGCGAGCAGACTGCTCCATTGGCCATGATACCTCGCTGCCGGAGCGGTCAAATGACCGCAACTCTAAAAATAGGAGGATTTACCATGCATATCACCGATCCTGTTGCGGATATGCTCACCCGCATCCGCAACGCCAACAGTGCGAAGCACGACACCGTTGATGTTCCCGCCTCCAACATGAAGAAGAGCATCGCTCAGATCCTGCTGGATGAGGGCTACATCAAGAACTTCCAGATCGTGGATGATGGCACCCAGGGTGTCATTCACATCACGCTGAAGTACAACGCTGGCAAGGAAAAGGTCATCACTGGCCTGCGCCGCGTTTCCAAGCCCGGCCTGCGCGTCTATGTGGGCGCCGATGAGCTGCCCCGCGTGCTGCGTGGCCTGGGTATCGCAATCATCTCTACGTCCAAGGGCGTCATGACCGACAAGAAGGCTCGCGAGCTGCATGTCGGCGGCGAGGTCCTGGCATTCGTCTGGTAAGGAGGGCAAACGAACAATGTCTAGAATTGGCAGAATGCCCATTACCGTTCCCACCGGCGTCACCGTTTCCATTGCCGAGGGTAATGTGGTTACCGTTAAGGGACCCAAGGGCGAGCTGCAGTGCGCGCTGCGCCCCGAGATGATCATTAAGCAGGAAGGCAGCACGATCACCGTTGAGCGTCCTTCCGACGACAAGCTGCACCGCAGCCTCCACGGCCTGACCCGCACTCTGCTCCACAACATGATCGTCGGTGTGACCGACGGCTTCAAGAAGGAGCTGGAGGTCAACGGCGTCGGTTACCGTGTGGCCAAGGAGGGCAAGAACCTGGTCATGAACCTGGGCTTCTCTCACCAGGTGATCGTTCCTGAGATCGAGGGCATCACCATCGATGTCCCCGCTCCCAATAAAATCGTTATCAACGGATGTGACAAGCAGGCTGTCGGCCAGTTCGCTGCCGAGGTCCGCGAGAAGCGTCCTCCCGAGCCTTATAAGGGCAAGGGCATCAAGTATGCCGACGAAGTGATCCGTCGCAAGGTCGGCAAGACCGGCGCTAAGAAGTAAGGAGGTGTGCCGATATGATTAAGAGACCCAATACCAACGCTCAGCGCCTCAAGCGCCATAAGCGTGTCCGCGCCAAGATCTCCGGCACCCCCGAGATGCCGCGTCTGAATGTGTTCCGCAGCGAAGCCAACATCTACGCCCAGGTCATCGATGATGTCAACGGCGTGACCCTGGTTTCCGCTTCCTCTCTGGATAAGGCCATCGAAGGTTACGGCGGCAACGTTGCCGCTGCCACCGCTGTTGGCAAGCTGGTCGCTGAGCGCGCCCTGGCCAAGGGTATCGAGAACGTGGTCTTCGACCGCGGCGGTTACCTGTATCACGGCCGTGTGCAGGCTCTGGCCGAGGGTGCCCGTGAGGGCGGCTTGAAGTTTTAATCGGAGGGAGGAACAACAAAATGCCTAGATTTGAAAGAGAACAGAGCGAGTATATCGAGAAAGTTGTGTCCTTGAACCGTGTTTCCAAGACCGTCAAGGGCGGCCGCGTGATGAAATTCTCTGCCCTGGTCGTCGTTGGCGACGGTAAGGGCAAGGTCGGCTATGGCCTGGGCAAGGCCGCTGAGGTCCCCGAGGCTATCCGCAAGGGCATCGAAGCCGCCAAGAAGAACATGATCACCGTGACCCTGTCCGGCACCACCATTCCCCACGAGACCATCGGTGTGGCCGGCGCCGGCCGCGTGCTGATGAAGCCCGCTGCTCCCGGTACCGGTGTTATCGCCGGCGGCGCTGTCCGTGCCGTCGTCGAGGCCGCAGGCATCAAGGATATCCGCTCCAAGTGCCTGCGTTCCAACAACCCCAACAACGTTGTCGCCGCCGCTTTCCAGGGCCTCAAGAGCATGCGTGGTCCTGAGGAAGTCGCCCGCATCCGCGGTAAGAGCGTCGAAGAGATCGTGGGTTAAGGAGGCGCTGAACATGGCAAACTTGAATATTAAGCTCGTCAAGAGCCTGAATGGCCGCCTGGAAAAGCAGGTTGCCACCGCTCATTCCCTGGGTCTGCGTAAGATCGGTGATGTCACCGTGCAGCCCGACAACGACCAGACCCGCGGCAAGATCGCCAAGATCGGCTTCATGCTGCAGGTCACTGAAGTGAAGTAAGGAGGCACGGAATTATGAAACTGAGCGAACTGTCTCCCGCCGAGGGCTCCGTCCGCGAGGCCTACCGCAAGGGCCGCGGTGCCGGCTCCGGCAATGGCAAGACCGGCGGCCGTGGCCACAAGGGCCAGAAGGCCCGCAGCGGCGGCAAGGTCCGCGTGGGCTTTGAGGGCGGCCAGATGCCTCTGGCCCGCCGTATCCCCAAGCGCGGCTTCAACAACATCTTTGCAAAGCCCCTGGAGATCATCAACCTGAGCGCTCTGAACGCCTTCGAGGACGGTGAGACCGTCACCGCCGAGGCGCTGCTGGCCAAGGGCATCCTCTCCAAGTGCGAGTACGGCTACAAGGTCCTGGGCAACGGCAAGCTGTCCAAGAAGGTCACCGTCAAGGCTTCTGCTTTCTCCGCTTCTGCCAAGGAGGCTATCGAGGCAGCTGGCGGAAAGGCAGAGGTGATGTAACGTGATCCAGACGATTCGCAAGGCATGGGGCATCCCCGAGCTGCGGAAGAAGATCATCTTTACACTCCTCATTCTGCTGATCTTCCGGATCGGCAACGCCATCACGGTTCCCTATGTCAATACTGACGCTTTGAAGCTGCAGCTGGACATGATGGGCGCCACCATCCTGGGCCTGTACAACGTGATGTCCGGCGGCGCTTTCGCCAACGCGACGGTGTTCGCCTTGAGCATCCAGCCCTATATCAACGCATCCATTATCATCCAGCTGCTGACCGTCGCCATTCCCGCCCTGGAGCGGCTGGCACGGGACGGCGGTGAGGAAGGCAAGAAGAAGATCCAGTCCATCACCCGCTACACCACTGTGGGTATCGCGGTGCTGCAGGCCATTGGCTACTATATGATGATGAAGAATTACAACCTGCTGGTATCTGATGCCACCGGCATCTGGCCCGCACTGGTCATTATTGTGACCTTCATTGCCGGTTCTTCCTTCGTCATGTGGATGGGTGAGCAGGTCACGGAGTTCGGTGTCGGCAACGGTATTTCCATCATCCTGTTTGCCGGCATCCTGTCCCGGGTCCCCGTTATGGTCTCCCAGGGTGTTGCCTTTGGTATGCAGAAGGCCACCAACTGGCTGTGGGTCGCTCTGCTGATCGTGGCCATGCTGGCTCTGGTGGTGTTTATTGTCTTTATCAATGACGCCGAGCGCCGCATCCCCGTTCAGTATGCCAAGCGCCAGGTGGGCCGCAAGATGTATGGCGGCCAGAGCACGCATCTGCCCATGAAGGTGAATATGTCCGGCGTTCTGCCTGTCATCTTCGCCCAGAGCATTGCGTCCTTGCCCATCACCATCTGGACCTTCATCGGCATTCCCACCCAGGACAAGAGCCCTGTTGCGTATGCCATTTATCAAGCCATTGATACCAAGTCCGTCATCTATATGGTGGTGTACTTCATCATGATCATTGGCTTCAGTTATTTCTATTCCAGCATTCAGTTCAACCCCGTTGAGATCGCCAACAACCTGAAAAAGCAGGGCGGCTTCATCCCTGGCTTCCGGCCCGGCAAGCCCACTGTTGACTTCATCAAGAAGGTCCTCAACAAGATCACCCTGTTCGGTGCCATCTATCTGGGTATTGTCGCCATCTGCCCCTTGATCCTGGGCAAGCTCGTCGGCAATTCCTCCCTGGCCATCGGCGGCACTTCCGTCATCATCGTGGTGGGTGTTGCTCTGGAGACTGTGAAGGCTCTGGAGTCCCAGATGCTGATGCGGCAGTACAAGGGTTTCCTGGAATAAGGAAGGGATTCTCATGAAACTGATTCTGCTGGGCGCCCCCGGCGCCGGCAAGGGTACACAGGCCGACATCCTGTGTAAAGAGCTGAATATCCCCACCATCTCCACCGGCAACATCCTCCGTGCCGCCATCAAAAACGGCACGCCCGTCGGCATGCAGGCGGAAGCCTACATGAAGGCCGGGAAGCTGGTGCCCGATGATGTCATCATCGACATCATTCACGAGCGCGTGGCTGAGGCGGATTGCGCTGACGGCTATATCCTGGACGGTGTGCCCCGCACCATCGCCCAGGCGGAGG
Source organism: Dysosmobacter sp. Sow4_B12 (assembly GCF_052116665.1). NCBI lineage: Bacteria > Bacillati > Bacillota > Clostridia > Eubacteriales > Oscillospiraceae > Dysosmobacter > Dysosmobacter sp. Sow4_B12. The sequence goes on from NZ_JBQKKR010000013.1 coordinate 50,072, forward strand.
CCCTGGAGAAGGCCGGGATCGTGTTTGACGACGTGATCTCCATTGAGATCTCCGATGAGACCATCATGGAGCGCATGACCGGCCGCCGGGTCTGTGAGCACTGCGGCACCAGCTACCATCTGGTGGCTGTCCCGCCCAAGACCCCCGGTGTCTGCGACAAGTGCGGCGGCAAACTGATTCAGCGCCATGATGATGAACCCGAGACGGTGAAGCACCGCCTTGAGGTCTATCATAAGGAGACGGAGCCCTTGAAGGACTTCTACGCAAAGCGCGGTCTCCTAAAGTCTGTGGAGAACCAGCCCACCGTGGCTGCCACCTCCCAGGCCATCCTCCACGCACTGGGGAGATGAGCGTATGATTACACTCAAATCTCCTCACGAGATCGAACTGATGCGCCGTGCCGGAAAAATTACCGCGGCTGCCCGTGCGTTAGCAGGGGAAATGGTAAGGCCCGGCGTAACAACCCAGGAGATCGACCGTGCGGTGGAGCATTTCATCCGCAAGCAGGGCGCGGTCCCGTCCTTCCTCCACTACAATGGCTATCCGGCCAGCGCCTGCATCAGCGTCAACGATGAGGTCATCCACGGCATCCCGGGCAAACGGGTGCTTGCCGAGGGCGATATCGTCAGCGTGGATGTGGGAGCGTATATCGGAGGATTCCACGGCGATTGCGCGGCCACCTTCCCCTGCGGGAAAATCACTCCCGAGGCCCAGGACCTGATCGACGTGACCAGGCAGAGCTTCTTCGAGGGAATCCGCTACGCGAAGGAGGGCCACCGGCTGCTGGATATTTCCGCAGCCATTCAGCAGTATGTGGAAAGCCACGGGTACTCCATCGTCCGGGAATACGTCGGTCACGGCGTCGGCCAGGCGATGCATGAGGCCCCGGAGATTCCCAACTACGGCCATCCCGGCCGGGGACCACGGCTGCTGCGCGGTATGACCCTTGCAATCGAACCCATGGTGAACGCCGGCAGCGCCGCCATCCAGCAGCTCTCCGACGGCTGGACCGTCAAGACCCTGGACGGCAAGTGGGCGGCCCACTATGAGAATACGATCCTGATTACCGATGGCGAGCCTGAGATATTGACGGCTCCCGCCATCTGATGGGTAAGAAGAAACGTATGGAAATTGCAAAATCAAATATCGTCCGTTCCGATGCCGGCAGAGACAAGGGAAAGCTCTTCGTCGTTCTTGCGGTGGAGGGGGAGTACCTTCTGCTGGCTGACGGAAAATGCAGGAAAGTGGAATCGCCCAAGCGCAAAAAGCGCAGACATGTGCTGTTTGTGGCGGAGGACGATACCCGCCTTTCCAACAAGATCAAGTGCGAAGAAAAAATCACCAACAGTGAACTTCGCAGGACCCTCGCGAGCTACCGCGAGGAGGTTTATCCGGACCAGGAGGGATAACGTTTGGCAAAATCCGACATGATTGAAGTGGAAGGCGTTGTGGTGGAATCCCTGCCTAACACGACGTTCCAGGTAGACATTGGAAATGGACACACGATTCTGGCGCATATTTCCGGAAAACTCAGAATGAATTTCATCAGGATTCTGCCCGGCGACAAGGTCACGGTGGAGATGTCCCCGTACGACTTGACCCGCGGCCGGATCACCTGGCGCAGCAAGTAAGCTGTGTCCGGCGAAAGAAATGACTTGAAACCGCTGAAAGGAATGGTTTAGAACTATGAAAGTAAGACCGTCCGTGAAGCCCATGTGCGAAAAGTGCAAGGTCATTCGCCGCAAAGGCCGTGTCATGGTCATTTGCGAGAACCCCAAGCATAAGCAGAGACAGGGCTAACATTTAATTGGAGGTGCTTTAAGAGTATGGCACGTATTGCCGGTATTGACCTGCCGAAGGATAAGCGCATTGAGATCGGCCTCACCTATATCTACGGCATTGGCAGAAAGAGCGCCAAGGACATCCTGGCGCAGACGGGCATCAACCCCGACACCCGCGTCAAGGACTTGACCGATGCTGAGGAGCAGCAGCTCCGTGACGCCATCGACGCTTATACCGTCGAAGGCGACCTGCGCCGCCAGACCGCCCTGGACATCAAGCGCTTGAGTGAGATCGGCTGCTATCGCGGCATCCGTCACCGCAAGGGCCTGCCTGTCCGCGGCCAGCGCAGCAAGACCAACGCAAGAACCCGCAAGGGTCCCAAGAAGACCATTGCGAACAAGAAGAAGTAAGGAGGGAGAACGAAAATGGCAACTGCAAAAGCTTCCGGCAAGAAAGTTATCCGCCGCCGGCGCGAAAAGAAGAACATCGAGCGTGGCCAGGTCCATATCCGTTCTTCTTTCAACAACACCATGGTGACTGTCACCGACACCCAGGGCAACGCCCTGTCTTGGGCTTCTTCCGGCGGCCTCGGCTTCCGCGGCAGCAAGAAGTCCACTCCCTTCGCCGCTCAGACCGCCGCCGAGACGGCTGCCCGCGCCGCGATGGAGCACGGCTTGAAGACCGTTGAGGTCTTCGTCAAGGGCCCCGGCCAGGGCCGTGAGGCTGCTATCCGCGCCCTGCAGGCCGTGGGCCTGGAAGTGACCATGATCAAGGACGTCACTCCCATCCCCCACAACGGCTGCCGTCCCCCCAAGCGTCGTCGCGTCTAATCAAAAGAGGAGGTAACAAGCAATATGGCAAGATATACCGGCGCAGTCTGCCGCCTTTGCCGCAGAGAGGGCCAGAAGCTCTTCCTGAAGGGCGACCGCTGCTACACGGACAAGTGCTCCATCGAGCGTCGTGGTTACGCTCCTGGCATGCACGGCAATGCGAGAAACAAGAAGCTCAGCGAATATGGCCTGCAGCTGCGTGAGAAGCAGAAGGCCAAGCGCTATTATGGCGTTCTGGAGAGCCAGTTCCATGATTACTATGAGATGGCCAACCAGAAGGCCGGTGTTACCGGCTCCAACCTGCTGTCCATCCTGGAGACCCGTCTGGACAACGTGGTCTACCGCCTGGGCTTTGCCATGAGCCGCGCTGAGTCCCGCCAGCTGGTCCGTCATGGCCACTTCACCGTCAACGGCAAGAAGGTCGACATTCCCTCTTACCTGGTGAAGCCCGGCGACGTCATCGAGCTGAAGGAAGGCTCCCGCAGCATGGACAAGTTCAAGGGCTCTCTGGAGGCCAACGCTTCCCGCGTGGTCCCCAAGTGGCTGGAGCTGGACAAGAACAATGTGGCCAAGGTCGTCGCAGAACCCGCCCGCGAGGACATCGATCTTCCCATCGAAGAGCACCTCATCGTCGAGTTGTACTCCAAGTAATTGGAGGATACCCTCGAGAATGGTACGAAGATTCGGCGGCGTGCTTTGCATTGCCGCAATGAGAAGATGAAGGAGGGTAACTGCATGATCGAAATTGAAAAGCCCCAGATCGAGTGCACGGAAACTCCGGGCGACGCCACGTATGGCAAGTACGTGGTGGAGCCGCTGGAGCGTGGTTACGGCACTACCCTGGGCAATGCGCTCCGCCGCATTATGCTTTCCTCTCTGCCCGGCACCGCGCCGACCACCATCAAGATCGCCGGTGTCCAGCATGAGTTTTCCACCGTTCCCGGTGTGAAGGAAGACGTGACGGAGATCGTCTTAAATGTGAAGGGCCTCCTGACCAAGCTGCACAGCGAGACTGTGAAAACAGTCTATATCGAAGCGGTCGGTCCCTGCGAGGTCACTGCCGGCGACATTAAGGCTGACGGTGAGGTCGAGGTGCTGAATCCCGACATGCACATCGCCACCTTGGACAACGGTGCCACGCTGAACATGGAGATCACCCTGTCCCATGGCCGTGGTTATGTGCCCGCAGACCGCAACAAGCCTCAGCAGAATGTCATCGGCACCATCGCCGTGGACTCCATCTACACCCCTGTGTACAAAGTGAACTACACTGTGGAGCCTACCCGCGTGGGCGCTTCCAGCGACTTCGACAAGCTGACGCTGGAAGTCTGGACCGACGGCACCATCTCTGCCCGGGACGCGGTGTCCCTGGGCGCCAAGATCCTGTGCGACCACTTTACCCTCTTCACCGACCTCTCTGAGAACGTGGGCAGCAAGCCCACCGTGGTGGAGAAGGCAGAGGCCCAGCGGGATAAGGTGCTGGAGCTGACCATTGAAGAGCTGGACTTGAGCGTCCGGAGCTTCAACTGCCTCAAGCGCGCCAACATCAATACCGTCGAGGACTTGATCTCCAAGACCGAGGACGAAATGATGAAGGTCCGCAACCTGGGCCGCAAGTCCCTGGAGGAAGTCATCAACAAGTTGGCGATGATGGGTCTCCACCTGGCCGACGAAGAAAACAACTGATCTCACGCCGGAACTCCCGGCTGACCAAAATCCTGATAAGGAGGAAACCGAAATGCCCGGAACTCGTAAGCTCGGCAAGACCACTGACCAGCGCATGGCTATGCTGCGTCAGCAGGTCACGGATTTCCTGGACAACGGAAAGATGGAGACCACCGTCACCCGTGCCAAGGAAATCAAGCCCCTGGCTGAGAAGATGATCACCCTCGGCAAGAAGAGCGACCTGGCTGCCTACCGGCAGGCCATGAGCTTCATCACCCGTGAGGACGTCTGCAAGAAGCTGTTCAAGGAGATCGCCCCCAGCTATGCGGAGCGCAACGGCGGCTACACCCGCATCGTCCGCACCGGCGTTCGCCGCGGTGACGCCGCGGAGACCGCGATCATCGAGCTGGTGAAGTAATTATTTTCCCTTGATTCAAAAAAACCCTTTGTAATGTGTACCTAGGCACATTACAAAGGGTTTTTTGATTTTACACGGCTGCTTTGCCGGCAGTTGCAATTCTCCGGGAATCTGCTATGATAAAAGAAAGAGAAGGGAGGCGGCGCCATGCAGCAGGTCCAGTGTTATGAATGCGGCCGGCGGTACGATTATGATGAGGACGGTTTTTGCCCCAGGTGCGGCGCCTTTAACCAGCCGCCGCGGGAGTCCCGCGTCAGCGCCGACGGCACGGTCATCCGTCTGGATGGCCTCAACGAAAAAAATCATGCCGATTCCTTTGTCCACCGGGAGCTCCATTCAGAAAAGCGCCAGCGCCGCAGGACCGGACTGGACAAGAGCGTGACCCGGGTCCCGCAGGCGGAGCCCGTCTCCGGGGCGAAGAAAGCAGGCAAGATGACGCTGGGAAAGCTCATTGGCTGGGCTGTTTTGGCCTTCACCATCTTGAACCTTCTGAGCGGAGTTCTGTCCAGGTTATTTTAAAGCATGCACGCCGCGGTCTGCCGCGGCGTGTCATTTTTTGACAGATGTATTTTCCCGCGTCCCGCGCAAACTATTCCGGAAGAACATGGAGAGGAAATGGAGAGGCATGAAAAAGCGGGAGCTTGTGCTTGGAGGGCTGTGTCTGCTGGCGCTGGTCCTGCTGCCGGGCAGGCGGGAGGCGGCAGATCTGCCGGCGGACGCACCGGCGGAACTGTCGGCGGAGACAAACTATATCGCCTTGACCTTTGACGACGGCCCCAACCGGGGCACCACGGACCGCCTGCTGGACGGCTTAAAGGAGCGCGGCGCCAGCGCCACCTTCTTCCTGGTGGGAGAGCGCATCAGCGGGGAGGAGGACCTGGTGAAACGGATGCAGGCGGAGGGACATCAAGTGGGCAATCACACCTGGAGCCATGTGCGCCTGCGGGGCGCCAGCGAGGAGACCATCTGCCGGGAGACCCGGCAGACGGAGGAAGCGCTGGAGGCGATTCTGGGACCGGGGACATACTGGCTGCGGCCGCCTTACGGCCAAATCGATGAAAAAGAGCGGAAGCTGGTCACCGTACCCATGGTCCAGTGGTCTGTGGACCCCCGGGATTGGGAGTTGAAAAATAAGGACAAGGTGGTCCAGGCGGTGCTGGAGGCCGCAAAACCCAATGCCATCATCCTGCTTCATGATATTTACCCCACCTCTGTGGACGCCGCGCTGGGGATCGTGGATACCCTGCAAAAGCAAGGATACTGGTTTGTCACCGTGGAGGAACTGCTGAAGCTCAACGGCATAGAGGCTCAGCCGGGGATGATCTACCGCTCCGGCGATCAAACTGCGTAAAAAACCCGTCCGCATTTGCGGACGGGTTTTCGCAAGAGACAGCCGCTTACTGCAGAACCAGCAGCACAAAGGTCAGCACCAGGAACACGGCGCCCACCCACTTGGTGGCGCGGGCCAGCTTGGCGTCCAGGGTCTTGGCCTTGTTCTTGGCCAGGAAGGAATCAGCAACACCGCCGATGGCGCCGGACAGGCCAGCGCTCTTACCGGACTGGAACAGCACGATCAAGATGATGGCCAGGCCGCACAGCAACTGCAGAATCGTAATCACAAGAGTCAAAGCGTCCATAGGATAACCTCCACTAATTCGTCATGCGCAGGCATGAAAAGTCATTTCACAGAACCTTATGTTACCATAGATTCTTCCACATTTCAAGGGCTTTTCCGAAAAAGCCGCCAAATTTAGCGAAAGAAAATCCAAATAAAAATGGAACAAATGTTTGCATTATCGAAAGAACTGTGGTAAAATGAAATCGGAAATAATTTGCTTCTGTCCGTGGCAGAACAAGGAGGCATATATGGCGCAGCTTTCCAAAATGCAGCAGAAGATCTATGAGTACATCGTGTCCTGCATCCGGGACCAGGGGTATCCGCCCTCTGTCCGGGAGATCGGTGAGGCTGTGGGCCTCAAGTCACCGTCCACCGTTCACTTCCATTTGAAGCACCTGGAGGAGGCGGGCGTCATTGAAAAAGGCGCGGGGAAGGGCCGCGCCATCACCTTGACGGAGCCTGCCGTCCCGGAGGACCGGGTGCCCATTGTGGGCAATGTGGCCGCCGGCAGCCCGATTTTGGCGGAGGAGTGTATTGAGGATTACTTGACCTTTGACACCGGCGGACACAGCGGGGAGTATTTTGCCCTGCGGGTCCGGGGAGAATCTATGCTGAATGCCGGCATCCTGCCGGGCGATCTGGTGGTGGTCCGACGCCAGCAGGTAGCCAACAACGGCGAGATCGTGGTGGCCATGATCGAGGACGAGGCCACGGTGAAGCGGTATTCCCGGAAAAACGGCCAGGTCTGGCTGCTGCCGGAAAACGACGCCTATTCGCCCATCGACGGCACCTATGCGCAGATCCTGGGCAAGGTGGCCGCGGTGGTGCGGCGCTATTGAATGGCCGCGAAAACCGTGCCGGAGCACAGCTCCGGCACGGTTTCTTGCTTCCTGGGGGAAATCTGCTATAATGAGGAAAACCGTATCTCAAAAGAAATGGAGAACAGTATGATAACGAAAGAAGCAGTGCTGCGGCTGGCCGGCGAGTGTGCGCCCAGGCTCCGGGAGATCTGGGCGGACCTGCACAGCCACCCGGAGCTGGGGTTTGAAGAGGTGCGGACGGCCGGAACGGTCGCCGCCTGCCTGCGGGAGTTGGGAATCGAGACAGAGGAGAACGTCTGCGGCACCGGCGTGGTCGGCACCATCCGGGGCGGTCTTCCGGGTGGGACCATTCTGCTGCGGGCGGATATGGACGCCTTGTCTGTGACGGAGGCCACGGGCCTTGCCTGCGCGTCCCTGGCACCGGGAAAGATGCACGCCTGCGGGCACGACGCCCACACCACATGGCTGCTGGGGGCGGCTATGATCCTGTCGGAGTTGCGGGAACAGCTGCACGGCACGGTGAAGCTCATGTTCCAGCCCGGGGAAGAAGTGTTCGGCGGCGCGCAGGGCATGATCGAAGCAGGTATCCTGGAGGACCCCGAGGTTGACATGGCACTGGGCGCCCATGTGACGCCCCGGTTCGACGCGGGTGTTTATCATATCCAGTCCGGCACTATCACCGCGAATCCGGACTTTTTCACCCTGCGGCTGTACGGCAGAGGCGCCCACGGCAGCGAGCCCCAAAGCGCCGTTGACGCCATTAATATGGGCGTGAAGGTCTATGAGCTGCTGCAGACCTTTGTCAGCCGCCTCAGCAGCCCCAGCCAGGAGGTGGTGCTGTCCGTGTGCACCTTCCACAGCGGCACCTCCCGGGGCGCCATTCCCGGGGAATGCGAGCTGGTGGGCACTGTCCGCAGCTTCCGCCAGGAGGTGCGGGAGCAGGCGAAGCAGTTCATTGAGGACTGTGCCAAGGCCGTAACGGGCTTGTACGGCGGACGGTATGAATACGAGTATGAGATGGTGTGCCCCTCCGTGGAAAATGACGAAGAGCTGACCCGCCGTGTCCAGGCGCTGACAGCGGAGCTTTTGGGACCCCAGGCGGTGGTCACTCAGGCGGAGCGGTTTATGGGCGGCGAGGATTTCTGCCTCATTTCCCGGCGGGTGCCGTCGGTGTACCTGTTCGTGGGCTGCCGGAACGATGCGCGTTTCTCGGCGGTATCCCTCCATAACCCAGCCTTCCGGCTGGACGAGTCTGTCCTGGCCCGGACAGCGGCGGTGCTGGCTTATAACGCCCTGCGGTTATTGGAACCATAAAATGAGACCCCAGCGGTTTGCGGGCCGCTGGGGTCTCGTTTTACGTATGCTCCCGTTTTTGCGGAACAGCACTTTCCTCCATCTGTGCCCGCAGCTTCTCCAACGCCCGCTTTTCGATACGGGATACTGTTCGCTGCCATCAGTGTAAACGATTTGCCCTGTTTTTTTGCGCCCACTAAATCGGCGCAAACCATTGATATATCTGGATTTATACCGCTTCGTTCAGTTGGCGGAAGCGGAACTTGATGTAGATTTGTTTGTCTTCTGACAGCTCCACACGCTCGATCAGGCTGAACAGCAGTTCTCGATTGGTGGGAACTGACTCTAAAAAGCGTTGTACCAGTTCCTTTGCCCTGTCCTCTTTGGGGACGGGGTTCTCTTTTTCCCGCTCGAGAACCTTCAGCTGTTCCTCCAACTGTGTTCGGTCATTCTTGACCTTCAGATAGATGCGTTGGAAGTCCGCCTCGGACAGGATGCCGCTGAGCTTATCCATGTACATCTTATCGAGATTTACTGTCAGCGTATCGATCCGGTTTCGCAGGGACTGGATTTCGGCTTCTGCGCTGGCAGCTTTGTCCGCCTCGGATACAGCTTCTTCGGCTATGGGCAGCAGTTCCGACGGGTTGAGATATGCCTCGCATACCTCTCGAACCTTGGCAAGCACGGCATCAGTCACCGTCTTTTCCTTGATGGAATGACAGGTACAGACTCCCGCCTTAGTAAACCGTTGGTAGGTGCGGCAGATCAGAAACAGCCGTTCTTCGCCCGCGGCGTTCTTGCGGTTGATGACGGCCATGGGGTAGCCGCACTCATGGCAGAAGATCAAGCCCCGCAGTAGAAAGTCATAGGTGCGGCTTTTTGTGCGCTTGCGGCTGCTGACCAGCATCTGTACTTTTTGAAAGGTCTCGGCATCAATCAGTGGTTCGTGGGTGTTTTCTACTACCACCCAGTTCTCCCGGGCCTGCCGCAGACACTTCTTGGACTTGTAGCTGATCTTCACTGTTCGTCCCTGTACCATGTTGCCGATGTAGGTCTCGTTTTGCAGCATCTCGGAGATCCGCTCGCTGCTCCATAGGCCGGTGTAGGGACCGGGATTGGCGACCGTTAACCCTGCATAAGTGGCAGGTGTCGGCACATGATTCTCGTTGAGCTGCGTGGCGATTTTGCGGCAGCTAACGCCCTCCAGCGCCATGGCAAAGATCCGGCGCACGATCTGGGCAGCCTCTTCATCCACTACGATTTGATTTTTCTCTGTGGGGTGCATCTTGTAGCCGAACATGGGCTTACCGCCGATAAACTGTCCCTTGCGCTGCTTATCTCGTTTCACGCTCTTGATCTTCTTGGAGATATCCTTGGCGTACATGTCGTTCATGATGGCTCGGAACGGAGTGATATCATTGGCACTGGATTCCACGCCGGTGTCGATACCATCCAGCAATGAGATATACCGTACCCGCTTTTCCGGAAAGTACCGCTCCATGTAATGGCCGGTCATGATGTAGTCGCGCCCCAAGCGGGACAGGTCTTTGGTGATAACCATGTTGACCTTCTTCGCTTCAATGTCACCGATCATTCGCTGAAAATCCGGGCGGTCAAAACTGGTCCCGCTCCAACCATCATCGATATAGGTGTCATAGACTGACAGACGATGCTTTTTCACGAAATCATCCAAGAGAGATTTCTGGTTGGTTACGCTTTCCGATGGTCCTTCGTTTTCGTCCTCCTTTGATAGTCTGATGTATAGTGCTACATGGTAATCCATGGGGTTGCTTATTTCTAAGTACATAATCGTCCTCCTGAAATAAGCGACCATTCATCATGGCTATCATACATGGCCATGTGCGACCGGCGCAAATTTTTCAAGCTCCTTTTTGAGAAAGGTCGCGAAGGACGAACTCACGATATCTTGAATGGTTGCTCCATCATTGGTGTAATAGCAACCGACAATCAGTTCCTGCTCTTTCATGGGACACCTCCTTTTGATATGATACAGACTATGCGTGAACGTATGAACACTTGCTTTTGGGCATATGCCTTTCTTCTCCATTGCCCGGACGGTTGCGCCCTCGTGGACGGTGGGAAGAAGCTCCACGCCCTGACGCTCATAGCTTCTGTGGTCGATACGAACGTCAAGCCCCTTTTCCGCAAACTTGGCGTTGCATAGCTCCGCCCATGTCTGCCGCCAGTATTCCAGCGTTTCGGGACTGCCCCAGTCGGTAGTGGGAACGGCGTTGAAAATAAACTCGCCATTCTGGTCTCTGATACGGTTGCCGTCCTCGTCCAGCTCATACACCCGGCGTTGCTTTAGCCCCCATTTGCCGTTCTGCTCGATGGGACGGATAGGGCAAAGCACATGGAAGTGTGGGTTTGGTATGCCGCCGTCCTCCCGGTCTGGCTGGTGTACGGCGAAGTCAACCACCATGCCCCGGCTCACAAAGTTCTCCAACAAAAATTGCCTTGCGAGAGCGATGTTTTCCTCAAGGGAAAATTCATTCTGCAAGGCAATGTCAAAGCTGTATGCAAGCTGGGCGTTCTTTCCACGCTCGGCTTTTTCCACGGCGTTCCATAGGGTCTGGCGGTCTGCGTATTCGGGCGGTGCATGGGACGGCAGGAGAATGTCAGAGCAGATCACGCCGCCCTTGCGGGTGTAGTCGCTGTATTCGCCGTAATACTCGCTATACAATCGCTCCCCGGCTCGGTAGGCGGCAGAAGCAATAGCGGACTGTCCTGCGCTTCGCTTAGTCTGCGTGACGCTCAGATGAAATAGTGCCATCGGCTTTCAACTCCTTTTCTCTGTTTGCTTGGCTGATATGGGTAATCGCCATGTGACGGACGGCTCGCTGGACTTCGGACAGGGAAAAGATGTGTTCCATCAGCTCTGTCATTTCGGTGCGTGTGAGATCTTTGACCTCCGGGGCAAGGCTCTCAATCGTGCCGCCCAGATTGCAAAGGCGGTGGGTGCGCTTGGTGCGTTCGCCTTTCTCCAGATACTTCTTTCTGTTCTCCAGACGCTCCAGCTTGTGCTTCTCCTGTGCAAGCTGCGTCTCGGCTCGTTCCTTTTCGGCTCGGAACTGGTCAAGGGTTTTCGGTTTTGTCATTGTGATTGACCTCCTATTTTTGATTTTGGGGATAAAAAAAGACCGTCAACTTTTCGCACATTGCGACCAGTCAACGGTCAGTTTTTCGGTATTCGTTAAGTTCTAAAATCAGTTCTTTGAAAGATGGCGTTTTTCAATCTCTAATGTTATGAGGGTAGCAGTCATTAGATAGAGGACGGCTATGACACATTCCAAAGCAAGCGAATTGATAGGGCGAGGATAAAAATGTACTAACGCCATTGCCAACAGTCTAATCGGGAAATATGTGCCTAACCATGCAGAGACTTTATAAAACCGCTTGCGGAATTGTATTGTTCTCTCATTCTGCTCATTTGCCTTTTTTTGATATGCGTATTCAAAGCCTCCAACCATAGCAATAAAAGGAATAAAACTCAGGACACCAAAGAAAATGTTTTGCAGGATAACAACAGACATGAATTGAATTATCAACACCATCACTTCAAGAGTGAGCAAAAAAATCATGATCTGGTGGACGCCGTCCGTTTTGACTTCCTTAACTTTCGGCAGGTCATTGTCGCTTTGGTATTCATCATTTAGCAAGTAGTCTGTTGTAACCTGAAACAGCCTACTGAGTTGAAGAATGTTTGTTGCATCTGGCATAGCCGTTCCCATTTCCCAACGGGAAATGGCTTGCCTTGATACGCCCAGCTTATCAGCTAACTCTTCCTGTGACATTCCATTGGACTTTCTCAACCTAATAATCTTATCTGATAATTTCATAATGAAATCCTCCTTTGATTTGGTGATTTCATTATAGCAATGAACGCTTTCAGCCACCACCACTTCAAGTTTACATTTCCGCAACATATGAGGTGGACACCGTCCACAAGTTTCAGGGGCGAGAACAAGATGCGATCATTCTGACCTCAGTCGACAATGTCATCACAGATTTTGTGGATGATCCCCATATGCTGAATGTGGCGGTTTCCCGCGCGGTCCATTCGCTGACGGTGGTCACATCGCAGGACCCACGTAATGACCAGACCAACTACGGCGATTTGACACGATACATCGAATATAACAATTTTGAAGTGATCCAGAGCCAAGTCTACTCCGTGTTCGATATGCTCTACCAGGGCTATGCCGAGCAGCGCAAGGTATATCTGCAAAAACATAAGCGGGTATCTGAGTACGATTCTGAGAATCTCATGTACTCTGTGATTCAAGAGGTGCTGTCCGAAGAGGCATTTTCCACTATCGGCTGCGCTGTACATGTTTCTCTTGCAACACTGGTGAAAGACTATGGACCGTTGACGGAGGAAGAACACAAATATGCCCGGAATCCGTTGACGCATGTTGATTTTTTGTTATTCAATCAAATGGATAAACAACCTGTGCTAGCAATTGAAGTGGACGGGACTGGCTTCCATGAAGCCGGGAGCAAACAGGCAGAACGCGATATAAAGAAGAACTCCATTCTGAAGAAGTGTGCCATCTCGCTGCTGCGGCTACGTACTGACGGTAGCGGAGAAAGAGAGAAGATTAGGACTGCACTAAAGAGAAAATGATTATGTCGAGAATAATGAGGAATACAATCAGATGTAAAAAATGTGGAGACGTCATCGAAAGTAAAACCATTCTTTGAGACATAACGCTTCGTTTCAGCAATTCTATTATGAATGCTAGATTGTATTGGTTTCGATTATACCCCCATTATACCCTTGATTTCACGGGTATAATGGGGTATAATTCTATGCATAATAGTTTCACCGGGGAGGTGCACCATGGAGCTGTTTGAACTTCAAGCCAAAATTGCTGATCTGGAGCAACAGATTGCGGAGCTGCCTGCAGGGTTTGTCACAAAGAAGACGATCAACGGCAATGTGTATTTCTATCACCGTTGGACGGAGAACAAAAAGCGGCGGGAGAAGTATATTTCTGCTGACGAATTGGAAAACTTCCGTGCTCAGATCGAGAGGCGGAAGGAACTGGAGCATGAGCTGAAGGCGCTGAAAAAGCAGCTGCCCAAGGCGAAATCTGCGAACCCTTCCGCGTTTACCACCAATGTCCGCACCGGCGAGGCGCTGCGTTCCTTTGCGGCATCTGTTTGCGGCTATCGCAGGCGCGAGTGCTTCCGGCAGCTGCACGACTTTGTCTACGGCGAGCCGCAGGACAAGGTGTTCATCCTCTACGGCCTGCGCCGGACGGGGAAAACCACTATGATCCGCCAGATTTTTGCAGAGATGAACGACGCAGAGCTTGCCAAGGCAGCGTTCATTCAGATCACCGCAAAAGACACACTGGCAGACGTGAACCGAGACATCAAGGCATTGGAAGCGCAGGGCTTTCGCTATGTGTTCCTCGACGAGGTGACGCTGATGGAGGATTTTATCGAGGGCGCGGCGCTGTTTTCTGATGTGTTCGCGGCCTGCGGTATGAAGATCGTGCTCTCCGGCACGGACTCGCTGGGCTTCCTCTTTACAGAGGACGAGCAGCTTTACGACCGCTGCATCCTGCTGCACACCACATTCATCCCTTACCGCGAGTTTGAATCCGTCCTCGGCATCCACGGCATCGACGAGTATATCCGCTACGGCGGCACCATGAGTCTCGGCGGCGTCCACTACAACGAGACCTCCACATTTGCCAGCAAGGAAAGCACCGACGAATACGTGGATACCGCCATCGCCCGCAACATCCAGCACTCCCTGCGCTGCTATCAGTACGAAGGACATTTTCGCCATCTGCGGGATTTATATGAGAAGGGCGAGTTGACCAGTGCCATCAACCGGGTGGTGGAGGACATCAACCACCGCTTCACGCTGGAGGTGCTGTCGCAGGATTGGAAGTCCCACGACCTCGGCATTTCCGCCAGCAACCTGCGCCGGGATCGGAAGAACCCGACGGATATCCTCGACCGCATCGACCTTGTGCTTGTCACCGACAGCCTGCGGAAGCTGCTGGAGATCCGCAATAAGGCGGAGCAGACCGTGGCGCTGGACGATGTTCACGCGGCGGAGATCAAGGAGTATCTGGACTTGCTGGACTTAACGCGGGAGATCGACGTGCTGCACCTGCCGGATGTCAGCACAAAGTCCGGACGCACGGTGATCGCGCAGCCGGGACTCCGCTATGCGCAGGCGGATGCGCTGATCCGCAGTCTGCTGCTGGATGAAACATTCAGCGCCCTGTCTCTTGCGGAGCGCACCGCCGTGCAGCAGCGCATCCTGACCGAGATCAAAGGGCGGATGTTGGAGGACATCGTCCTGCTGGAAACGAAGCTGGCAAACCCCAAGAAGCAGGTATTTGTCCTGCAATTCCCCGTGGGCGAATTTGACATGGTGGTGTTTGACCCGGAGGCAGGCTCCTGCCGGATTTTCGAGATCAAGCACAGCGAGGAAGCTGTCCCACAGCAGTATCGCCATTTGATCGACGAAAAAAAATGCACCCAGACCGAGCACCGCTACGGCCCGATTACCGGGAAGATTGTCCTCTATCGTGGGGAAAGCCAAGTGGTTGAGGGCATTCAGTATCAGAATGTGGAAGAATATCTGCGAAACCTTGCATGACAAAACCGCCGCCCCAATTTTCCGTTTGGGGCGGCGGTTTTTATGATGCAGCTTGTCATATGACAAGCTGTGACGCAAAATAAACTTGATGTATGACAAGTAGCAATGCGCAAAAATCGTGCGGCGAGACTGCAAGAATGCAGTTGATGACGAAAACAATAATGTTCTAAATAGCATCCATCGCTCATTCCATCAATCATTTTCTCAATGCACATGAGTGATGCGCTCCGAACTGGCACGGTCAGCGCGCGAAAACCTCTGCCTATCCGCAGAAATTTTCAGATTCTTCCCTTGGGTACCTTTTCAAATGGATTCCAATCCGTTATAATATATCTACCAACCTAACGAATAGCGCGAGGTGCCGCCATGAAAACGAAAGATACGCCGAAGCAATACGTCATCTACTCCCGTAAGTCCAAATTCACCGGCAAGGGCGAGAGTATCGAGAACCAGATCGAGCTGTGCCGCCAGTATATTGCCATGCATTTTGGCGAGGATGCGGCGGAGCATGCGCTGGTGTATGAGGACGAGGGCTTTTCCGGCGGCAATCTGGAGCGCCCGCAGTTCAAGAAAATGATGAAGGACTCCCAGAAGATCGCCTTTGCCGCCATCGTGGTTTACCGCCTCGACCGCATCAGCCGCAACATCGGCGACTTTGCAAAGCTCATCGAGGACCTGGGTGACCGGCACATCGACTTCATTTCCATCCGGGAACAGTTCGACACGTCCTCGCCCATGGGCCGCGCCATGATGTATATCGCGTCCGTCTTTTCCCAACTGGAACGGGAAACCATCGCCGAGCGAATCCGGGACAATATGCATGAGCTGTCCAAAACCGGGCGCTGGCTGGGCGGCACCACACCTACCGGCTACGCCTCGGAGAGTGTGTCCAGCGTGACGGTGGACGGTAAGGTGAAGAAAGCCTGCAAGCTGAAGCCCATTCCGGAGGAAATCCAGCTGGTCAAGACGATTTTCTCCGTGTTCATGGAAACCGGCTCGCTCAGCAAGACCGACCAGTACCTGTTGGAGCACCGCTGCGTCACAAAGCGCGGCAAGCAGTTCACCCGCTTTGCCATCCGGGGCATTCTCACGAACCCGGTTTACATGATCGCCGACGAGACGGCGTATCAGTATCTGAAAGAAAATAATGTTGACCTGTTCGCCGAGCGTTCGGAATTCGACGGCGAGCACGGCGTCATGGCGTACAACCGCACACTCCAGCGCCCCGGCAAGGCAAACCAGATCCGACCCATGGTGGAATGGATCGTGGCGGTGGGTAAGCATCCCGGCATTATCGCAGGCAGCGATTGGGTGCAGGTGCAGGCCATGCTGGACGTGAACAAATCCAAGAGCTACCGCAGACCACGCAGCAATGTGGCTCTGCTGTCCGGCCTGCTGCGGTGCAGCGAGTGCGGCGACTATATGCGCCCGAAGCTGACCAACCGCCGCACGGCGGACGGCGAACTGATCTACACCTACATGTGCTCCACCAAGGAGCGCAGCCACGGCACCGTCTGCTCTATGAAAAACTGCAACGGCAACACGCTGGACGCTAAAATCATCGAAGAAATTCGTAAGCTGTCCGCCGACAAGGAGACCCTTACCCGGCTGCTGGCGCAGACCAAGAAGGTCATCAGCGGCAGCAAGGAGGGCTACGACGCTGAGCTTGCACTGCTCCGGGAAAAGCACACCGAGACGGAAGAGCGCATCAAGCGGTTGGTGGAGTCCCTGTCCGTTGCCAGCGACACCTCCGCGAAATATGTCATGGAGCAGATCGACGCGCTCCATCAGGAGAGCGAGACACAGCAGCTGCGCCTTGCCGAGCTGGAAACCCTGACTGAACAAAGCCGGATGCTGCATCAGGAGTTTGCCTTCCATCAGGAGATGATCGAATCCTTCGCCAGCGCGGTGGATTCTGCCACGCTGGAGGAAAAACGCCGCCTGCTGCGCACCATCGTCAAAAAGGTGGTCTGGGACGGCAAAAATGCCTATGTTTACCTCTTCGCGGAGGATGGAGAGGCGGATTTGCCGCCCATTGACCAACCTATGTATCCGTTGAGAGAGGATAGCGAACGAAATTCTCATGTACTTTCGCAGCCAAAAAAAGCTGCAGGGTGAGGTCTCTTTGTCCGACTCCATTGAAACGGACAAGGAGGGCAACGCCCTGCAGCTGATGGATGTGGTGGGTGTGGACGACACTATGCTGGACGACATCCACGACCGGGACAACGCCCTGCGCCTGCGGCAGCTGGTGCGGGAGGTCCTCACCGCCCGGGAAGCCGAGATCATTCGCCTGCGCTATGGTCTGGGCGGCACCGTGCCCCTCACCCAGCGGGAGGTCGCCGCCTCCTTCGGTATCTCCCGGTCCTATGTATCCCGCCGCCATTAATGTAAACGATGCCCGGAAAGCCTTGAAAATACAGGCTTGTCCGGGCATCGGTCATATTAGGGTAGCGCCGCCGTTATTGTAAACAGTGAGAAATTTAGGATGAGCGGCCATTCATCACATACTTTTAATGCAGAGTCTACGTTTGGAAATATGTGTTATTTTCTACATGTCAGGTGTTTTCAACGCACTTATTGATTGCTCCAACGCAACTACATAAATAACTGCTGAATAATAGAACTTTTGTATGTCTTCAAATGTATCTGATAAACCATTAATATAATCGTGGGCAACTCGATTTCGACGTAGCTTTAAACTTAAATAAGCTTTCTCAGCATCGTCAAAAGAACATTGTTCAACAATGTCTTTTAGATCACATTGCTTTGCATAGTCAAAATCATATTGTTCATCTTCTCCTACTAAAGCCGATAGACCCGCAATTTTAGCCGTAATCCTTTCTAAGGTAGCTAAGTGTTCTATTAAGAAGTTGTTTTTTACCTCAGTTTTAAATGCTTGTCCACCAAAAAGATCATAGAATTTTTCTGCATCGAGATGCTCTATGCCATTATCATCATACCCTTCAAGCTTAGCAAACATTTGATCGACCTTTGGCTTTTTAGATTTTAGTGCAGAAATGTTGGGATATGATGTAATGGGGAGAATAGGTGAGTCCAGAAACTCTTGGCATCTATTTTTTATCTGATACTCAAACGAACTTGCTGCACTCATAGTTAATACTTTTGGATAGTTTTTCATGATAAGACGTTCGGATTTTATTGTCCGATAGTCTTCTTCGTATTCCTTAATGAGTTTATCAAGTTCATGATATTGAGAATTACTCATCGCAATTCTCCCCTGTGATTCTTAAAACCTCTTTTGCCCGGCCAAGTCTACCTTTGATATTTTCGCTTGAGGAAGATCCTGATTGCAGGAAAGAAACAAACGTCTCATCATTTTTTAGTGCCTCAAACGATTCTGCATCAATTTTGGTATTCAGGAGGGTACGCTTGTTAAATGGATCAGCACAAGCTGCGACAAATACTGATTCAAAAAGCGTTTTAGAAAACCGCCTATTTCTAAAGAACGCTTTTTCACCAAGAGTTGAACAAGCAGAGATAAACGAGACAAACAAATCCCGCAAGTACTCAATGTGCTCTTTGTCGAATTTTTTTGACTTTTGTGAAAAGGCATTAAGAAACCCAACCATTTTTGGGGAATAGTTATCTCCATCTTGAAGCAAGGCGAATGACCGCAAAATTAATTCAATATCATTGCTGTGCAAATCCTGGGTCGGTTTTCCAAGTAATTCTCGCCAATCTGCGTAATTGTTAAGAGCTACCAACATTTTATAGAACTCGCAATAATATAGGCTCGCTCTAATTTCTTGGTGATTTAAGGGAGTTCCGCCAGTGTTGAGTCTGTTAAATATCTCGAACATGGAAGAACTGTTGTCATCTGGTTTGTTTTGACGTACCACGACCGTTCTTAGATATCGACGTAGCCTAAATTTGATTTGGGTGTCTCTATCAAGTGTTGCGAACTTTTTACCATGATATCTGCTGGGTTTTTGAGCATCATCATCATTTAGTCGCAATGTAAAATCTTGAAAAATACTATTATCAGGTAAGAGGGTCTCGAGAGTATCCCCCTCATTTATTCCATTGCGAATCATAAAGCGAGAGTCTGTGTTTTTGGGAAAGCGTCCTTTTACGAAAAAGTAAATTGAAAGGAAGCGCTGTTGTCCATCGATAATTTTATACGTATTATTCTCGTCTCCCTCTGAATAAAAAAACAATTCCGGAACGGGTAACCCGAGAATCAGCGATTCCACAAGTTTGGAAGCCTTTTTTATATCCCATACATAATTTCTTTGAAAAAGAGGGATTTCAATAATACCTGAATCTATCATATCAACGATATTGGCTGGGGTTAGATCTCTTGGACTGGTTGTTATATCATATTCCACGATAGCCTCCTCGCCGATATCATGTTCTTCCTCAAAGAACATATCATTTTCGCTTATATAGTCCATCACGGGTTCTCCTCTCTATTTTTATTGTTTAAATATATTTTTATTCGAGTTAGAAACACGGGCATCTATAACAATATTTTTACATAGGCCGATACGCCCAATGTCCGCCTTCGCGATATTTAACAAGTTTTCCTTTAGAAGCAAACCCGGTAAGAATTCGATTGGCTGTAGCAGCCGACACACTACACAGGGCCCGGACATCTGCATTCATAATAAACTCGTGTGTCTCCAAGAACTTCTCAATTTGCTTCCAGCGCATTGTCGACTTATCCGTCGGCGCATCGCTCATTTCATCGCTCGCGTTGATTGCGTCAATGAGAGATGCCTTGATAGCTGAGAGCATAAACTCAATAAACACCGTGGATTCCCCAGTGGCGTTGGACGCATTGATTGCTGCATAGTATTCCGGCTGACGGGCGTGAATCATGGACTCCACAGGTAGCCACGCAAAGGTAGGATTCCATTTAGAAAGTAGCAGGGTGTGCCACAGGCGTCCAATACGACCGTTGCCGTCAGCGAATGGGTGGATTAACTCCAACTCATAATGGAACACACAGCTGCGGATCAGCATGTGTATGTCGCTGGTCTTAGTCCAGTCCAGCAGTTCCATCACCAAATCCGGCACATAATTAGGGAGGGTTCCAACATGGAGGACATGCCCTTCCTTGTCAACGACTCCCACAGAACGGGAACGGAATATACCGGATTCCTCCACCAGCCCTCGCGTCATGATACCGTGAGCAGTCAGCAGATCGTCTACAGAATAGGGATCAAGCTCATCCAGACGTTCGTAGATCTCATAGGCATTCTTGACCTCGGCAATATCCTTGGGTGGAGCCAGCACCTGCTTGTCATTTAGAACCGCGGTGACTTGTTCCAGACTCAGTATATTCTGCTCGATAGCCAGAGACCCGTGGATCGTCCGGATACGGTTTGTTTTTCGCAAGGTGGGGTTTGCAGACAGTTGATTGGTGGACGTCAGCTTGCCCACCAGCTCAGCAATTTCTGCCACTTGGTGGATCATTGTATTTGTAATTTCAAAAGGAGGTTTCTTGTTCCTCATAGAAACACCTCATGCGAATAATTCGTTCGATAATATTATACTACACATCGCTCATTTCATCAATCATAAAGTGAGAGATGGTGATTACTATTGTTCCGATAAAAGGCTGGAATAAGGTGTTGTGGAAACTATTATCAGTGTTTCAAAACGTGATATAGTGTGAAATGGACCGAAAGTCAGACGCGACTTTCGGTCCATTCTTTATAAGGGGGATCAATGATAATGGCATCTATTGTAGAGCGTGGAAAAAGCTATTCCGTTGTTTATATGACTACAATCCAAGGCCACCGGAAACAAAAGTGGGAAACTTATCACACAAAAGCGGAGGCAGAACGAAGAAAGCAGATTTTAGATTTCTGTCAACAAACAAAACGCAGAAAGGAGCACGAGAAAGTCGAAACAATATCAGATCTTATGGAACGCTATGTAGCTTTATACGGCAAAACAAAATGGT
This sequence comes from Dysosmobacter sp. Sow4_B12, assembly GCF_052116665.1. Classification (NCBI taxonomy): domain Bacteria; kingdom Bacillati; phylum Bacillota; class Clostridia; order Eubacteriales; family Oscillospiraceae; genus Dysosmobacter; species Dysosmobacter sp. Sow4_B12. The sequence goes on from NZ_JBQKKR010000013.1 coordinate 71,083, forward strand.
CGTTATCAACATACCAGTCCAATTGCGGACTCATTCGAAATTACGTCCTTCCGCTACTGGGGAATATCCGTCTGGAAGAATTGTCGCCACGTGTCGTCGCAGAACTGTATCGCGATCTTTTGCAGCAACCCAGATATGATGGCCCTTATCACAAGAGTCTTGGACGAACAGTGAGCTTGTCCGTATTGCGGGATCTTCACAAGCTGCTGCACAGTGCATTTGAGCAAGCAGTTCTATGGGAATATGTCTCTCGCAATCCGTTTCACCACGCTGCACTTCCGCGTATGGAAACCAAGCCACGCCAATTTCTCCGTCCAGATCAAATCTCAGTATTATTAGAGCAGTGTGACAATCCACGGTTAGCTCTGGCAATCCATTTGGCATTTGCCGGATCTCTGCGCAGAGGAGAGATATTGGCACTAACCTGGCAGGACGTAGATTGGAAATGCAGCGCCGTACGGATAAACAAAACCCTGTGCCGAGTCAGCCAAGAAGCGTTGCGCACACTTGGTGCGCAAAACATCCTGTTTGAATTTCCACCCGTGTTAAAATCGGATAAGACCGTGCTTGTGCTGAAGTCGCCCAAAACAGTTTCAAGCAACCGAATCATTTATTTACCAGAGGCAGTAATGAGACTGTTGAACGAGCATTTGAACCACCAACAGGAAGAAGGCACAGCTGACCCTATTATGGTCTTTCAAGACAAAGACGGGCACCCTTTGCAGGATACAACGCTAATAAAATATTTTCAGACCGCATTGCAGCGTGCTAACCTTCCCAAAGTCTGCTTTCACAGTCTGCGTCACAGCAGCATAAGCCGGATTACCGCTGGTGTTTGCAGGCTCGACAGAAGTAGTATTGATGTGAATAATTCCGACAAGAAAAAAGTTATTCACATTGATGTTAAAAACTTTACTTGACGCAAAGGGGGTGATATAATGGCTGACAAAGGTGGTGACAGAATCATGGAATTAAAAAACAGATCGCAGTATCTCGATAAGCTCATTTCCGTTCAGGATATGGAGGTCATCAAGGTCGTGACCGGAATCCGGCGCTGCGGCAAATCCAGCCTGCTGAAATTGATGATGGCGCATTTGCGGGAACAGGGCACTGTGGAGGATCAGATCCTCTCAATGAACTTTGAGTCCATGCAGTTTGCAGACATGGACAGCAAAAGCCTTTATCAGTATGTGATGGAGCGTGCACCCAAGGAAAAGCGGCTCTACCTCTTTTTAGATGAGGTGCAGAAGGTTCGGGACTGGCAGGATGCCGTGAATTCCTTCCGCGTGGATCTGGATTGCGACATTTATGTGACCGGTTCCAACGCCTACCTGCTTTCCTCCGAACTGTCCACGTATCTGTCCGGGCGCTATGTGGAGATCAGGATGCTGCCGCTGTCATTCCGCGAGTTTTTGGACTTCCACGGCTATTTGCTGGAGGAGTACAAAGCCCCCAACGGCACTATGAAACAGCGCGCCAAGGGAAAAGACGGCGAAGCGTATGAGCTGCGCGACCTGTTTGAAGCCTACGCGCAGTTTGGCGGTATGCCCGCACTGGCCGAGGCGGAGCTGGATCAGGAGCGCGCCAATATGCTGCTGGACGGCATTTATTCTGCTGTGGTCGTGCGGGACATTCTGGAGCGCGGCAAACGGAAAGAACAGCGGGCCGTGACCGACGCGCTGCTGCTCCGCAAAATTATCCTGTTTCTGGCTGATAACATCGGCAACAACACCTCGGCTGCGTCCATCGGGCGCACCCTTGTCAGCGAGGGCCTGTTGGATGATGGCAGAAAGACCAAGCCTGCGGTGCAGACCATCTCTGCCTATATCGACGCACTGTTGGAGTCCTATATCTTCTATGAGGTCAAGCGTTTTGACATCAAGGGGAAGGACTATCTGCGGACGCTGGGCAAATACTATATCGTCGATCCCGGCCTCCGCACCTACCTGTTAGGAAACCGGGGCGGCGATGTGGGACACATTCTGGAAAACATCGTTTATTTTGAACTGCTGCGGC
>NZ_JBQKKR010000014.1:0-64806 GCF_052116665.1 Dysosmobacter sp. Sow4_B12
CTGAGCCAGGATCAAACTCTCTATAAAATGGTATCAACACGAACCGTAGTTCGAGCTAATCTTTTACAGAGCTATTTGTCATAGCTTCATGTTTTTTATAGTTACGGGCCCTGGTAATTGACTGAACCCGGCCCCGCAACTTTTTCGGTGCTCCTCTGCGATTTCTCACAGAAAAGCTTACCGTCTGGTGCTTTCTTTTCGTTACGTTGTTTAATTTACAAGGTACACGCCGTTCCCGGCGGAACATTGCTAATTTTACAAAATCTTTTCGAATTTGTCAAGTACTTTTTTCAAAAGTTTTTGATGTTTTCGACTCAATTTTGCACTTTCAGCAACTTTTTTAAGTTACCACAATCAGCTCGCTTTGTCAAGAACTTTTTCAGAAAGTTTTCAACATTGTTCGCTGTAAACTTGAGTGGCAACTTTCGATAAGTTACCACACTTTGTGGCTGCTGTCAAGTGTTTTTTCTTCCACTCTCTGGCGCAGTGCTTACCGCGCCGACAGCTTTGTTAGAATACCAAAGGCCGTCCAAAAAGTCAACCCTCTTTTTCGCGCTTTGTCTACTTTTTCTTTCGCCTTCTTGTTTTTTCCTATTTCCTGGAAATTATTCACCATATCCCTTAATGTTTCTGATATTTACTATTAGCAGATCTTATTGATTTATCTGTTTTTTCTCATTCCATTCGTCATTTTTACTGACTTGTCTCCTTTTTCTTGTTGCAAAAGGAGAGGGTTCCCCCTCTCCTTTCATCATCCATAGTTATGATCGCAGTAATACTGGCTGGAGCTGCTCCCCCCGCAGAGCTGCGTCCACGGTCTGCGGCAGCAATGTAAAGTCCGCCATTAAGGAGCAAGGTTTCAAAATAGCACTGTCCTGCCCAAAGGGGACAAAGTAGTAGTTTTTGCGCACCAATAGCTCGCCGATATTTTTCGCTCCCGCGGACAACCCGTCGTTGCTGGCCATGGCGATAACCACCGGCCGGCCATTGCGGAGATGGGCTTTGGCGGCCATGGTCACCGTCGTGTCCGTGATGCCGGCGGCTAATTTGGCGAGGGTGTTTCCCGTTGCCGGTGCGATGACCAGCACATCCAGCAATCCTTTCGGCCCGATGGGTTCCACCGAAGGAATATCCATCAAAGGCTCTCGTCCCGTTAGTTCCTGCAGCCGCTTTAACAGCGCATCCGATGCACCAAATCTTGTATCTGTGCTCCCTGTAATCTCCGATACGATAGGGATAATGGTTTCATATTCCTCTGTTAGTCCCTTCAGCGCCTCCAGGACCTTCGCGTGTGTACAGAAGGACCCGCACATGGCGAATCCGACTCGCTCCTTTCTCACACCAGGTCACCTCGTTCTTCCAGAATCTGATAGACCGTGTCCCGGATGATCTCCGCCGCAGCCAGGGGCACCAGCCGCCCCGGCAGGGACCGGGCCCACACCTGGGGCATGCCCCGGCGTTCTGCGGCCGCTAGGTCGATTCCCTGCACGGACGCCAGATCCACACACAGGCAATTCTCCGGCAGCTGCTCCAGCAGCCGCTCATCCAGGACCAGAGAGGGCACGGTGTTGAACACCGCCCGGAACCCAGACAGGTGTCCATCCAGCTTTCCGATCTCCAGGGCTTCACAGCCATAGGCCCGTATCCAGGCCAGGTCCTCCGGCTTTCTGGCGGCGGCTGTCACCAGCGCCCCCAGGCCCCGTAAACGAAAGGCCAGGAGCCTGCCGATGCGGCCGAAGCCCAAAACCAGACACTTTCCGCCCAACAGCAGCTGATCTGACTGCTCCATAGCCACCTGGATAGCTGCTTCCGCCGTGGCGGCGGCATTGGCTACCTTCAGTTCTTCCCTTGTAAAGTAGTCCACCACTTGTAAGCCTAGGCTTTCCGCCTCTCGGCGCTGCTCCGGCGGCACCTGTCCCGCAAGGACGGTCTGCCAAGGGGCCAGTTTTCGAAACAGCTCAGCGGTAGTCACCGGGTCCTCCCGGCAGTTGAGGACTTGCTCCCCTCTGCACAGCGGCAAAGGAAGAACCACGATCTCCTGGCCCGCCGCCTGGTCCAGTGTGGCCTCTCCGCCCGGCTTCCATTCCTGCAATCCGTATGTGACCACCCGGTGGCCGTCCCGGCGCAGGAGCCGTGCCAGTTCCGCCTGTCGCCGGTCTCCGCCGATGACGCCAAAGCGCTTGTTCATCCCCATCCCTCCCTGCTCCATGGTATGCTTTCACTCCAAGAGAGTGATTGCCTTTTCAGCCAGCGCATGATAAGATACATTATATAAATAAAAATGAAGGAGTCGTTTCATGAAATATCCCTATCTGCTCTTTGACGCAGACGATACGCTGTTTGACTTTCCGAAGGCCTCCGTCAGGGCCTTTACTCTCATGTGCCAGACCCATGGCATCCCCGATACACCCGAGGTCCGCCAGTTGTACCATGACATCAACCGGGAGCTGTGGGATGCCTTTGACCGAGGAGAGGTCTCCAAGGAGTATGTGACCCTGGAGCGGTACGTGCGCCTTTTGCGGGCTTTGGGGCTGGAGGACCGGGACCCCGCTCAGTGCAACGAGGACTACCTGTCCGCTCTGGGGGAAGGCGTCTATCCCCTGCCCCATGCGGAGGAGGTCTGCCGGGAGCTGGTTCACCGGGGGCATAAGCTGTACATCCTCACCAATGCCGTGGCATCTGTGCAGCGCAGCCGCCTGCGGGGCAGCGTATTCGCCGATCTCATCACCGCCGCCTTCATCTCCGAGGATGCCGGCGCCTCCAAGCCGGACAGGGCTTATTATGAATACGTCTGTGACAGAGTGCCGGAACTGACAGCGGAAAATGCCCTCGTCATCGGGGACTCCCTGGCAACGGACATCCGGGGCGCCAATAACGCCGGACTTCCCTGCTGCTGGTTCAACCCCAAGCGGCAGACACCGCCGCAGGGGTTGCGCATTGACTACATTGTTACAGACCTGCGGCAGCTGCTGGACATCGTGTAAAAACTCACCGCCGGAGGAACTCTCCTCCGGCGGTGAGTTTTGGATTCAAGGGATCTCCCAGGTGACAGTGGGTGCCGTACTGTCCTCCGTGGCGGTATACAGGTAACACTGGTTTTCCTGGAAGCTGAGGCGCATTTCGCCCCAGGAGTCTCCCTCCGCATAAGTGTCACGGAACACGCCGTCCTCCAGAACTTCTGTGCTGTCTGTGTAATTCAAGCAGTAGCCGTACACGGTGCCGCTTTGCTCGCTGAGGACCACAATGTACGCTCCGCCATAAGGGTCTCCCTGCGCCCGTTCCACCCACAACAGACATTCCCGCTGCCCGTCCCGGTCTGTGTCTACCCAGGCCAGCTTCGTCATACTGAGCGGTTGGTCCGCGTACTCCGTGATGCCGCCGGGCTGGAGGTAAGCCTCCAATGTCGTTTCCCCGGCGTCCCCGCCAAAGCCATCGGCAGTGACGGCGTAAAAGGGCCCTTCGTTTTCCAAGACCTCCCTAATAGCCGCCTGGGCCACATCATCCCGCTCCGGGTCCAGCGGTTCATCCAAAGGCACCTTTCCGTAATCCTGAATGGGCAGGGTCAGTGGAGACAGCTCCGGCAGCTGGACGGTGGTGGGTGTTTCCCGCAGATAGCGGCTGCCGGGTATCACATCCTCCGCCGCCGTATAGATTTGCACCGGCGCTTCTGTTCCCTCCTGGAAAAACTCCGTCTGCGCCAGCTCCCCATTCCCCAAGGTGATCTTGTCAATAAAATGTCCGCCCATATGGCCCCAGTCGTAGGCCAGGCCGTTTTCTCCCGGCCAGGTATAGAAGCTGGTGTGCCCAGTGGAAATATCTCCCAGCTCTGTCACGGTGCCGTCCCGGTAGCCGTACACCGTGGTGTGGTATCCCGCCTCTCCCAATCCGTAACGGATCAGCAGCTCCGGCGCAGCGTCCTGATCAATGTCATAGAGGACATACTGGCCGCTGACCTCTCCGATTTCCAAATCCACGTTATTGGGGTCGTAATCCGGCCGGTCTGTGTCCCGCAGTTCTTTTTCCCGCTGGCACAGGTCCTCCAAAAAGCCAATATAAGCCCCCCGCCAGGGCTCCGCCGGTTGGACAGGTTCTTCTGTTACAGGCTCTGCCTGTTTCCCGCAGCCGGACAGCAGCAGACACGCCACCAGGGTCAAAAGCACTTTTTTGTGCATAAATATACCACCTCTATTCTCGCTCTGCCGCCAGTATAGAGGTGGTATCATCATTCTTCAACCACAAAACGGTAACAGTCCCGCCGCCGTTTTCAGCAATATCTCCCGCTCATTGGGCACATCACCGTCCACCACCCGGTCCAGCAGAAGGTCCAGCATCCGCCCTATCGCCGGGCCGCGAAGCCCCAGGGCTGCCAGGTCGCCGCCCCGCACCGCCAGTTGCCCGAGGGACACACAGGCCCCCTCCGCCAGCAGGCGGTCCAAAATGGCCTCCGCTTTGTCAATCTCCCCCAGCAGGTCCTGGTGGGCCTGGGCCTGGTTGTCCGCCCGCTTCACCGCCAGTAAGCGCCGCAGGTCCGCCTCCCCCAGGTCCCGCAGGGCACGACGAAGGCCCTGGTCCGTCCGTGGGATGTTTCGGTCGTGCCATTCCACCAAACGCACCACGGTCTCCCGGGTAGCGTTATCCACCCGCAGGCGGCGGAGCATATCCTCCGTTAGGGCGGCACTCCGGGCGGGATGGCCCTTGAAATGGCCGTGGCCCCGGGCATCCAATGTGAAAGTCTCCGGTTTTCCCACATCATGGAGCAGCATGGTGCATCGCAGGACCACATCCGGCTCCACCGCCGCCAGGGCGTGGAGGGTATGCTCCCAAACATCATAGCAGTGGTGCCGTGTCCGCTGGTCAAAACCTATCATGGGCAGCAGCTCCGGCCAGAACACACCCACGACTTCCGGATACGCCCGCAGCACTTCATCAGCCCACCGCCCCGTCAGCAGGCGGGAAAGCTCTGCCCAGACGCGCTCCGGTGCGATGTCCCGCAGCAGCTCTTTTTTCTCTCGGATGGCAGACGCTGTTTTTTCCTCTAGGACGAAACCTAGGCAGGCGGAAAACCGCAGTCCCCGCAAAATCCGCAGGGCATCCTCATGAAACCGCCGCTCCGGTTCCCCCACGCACCGCAAAATTCCCCTCTCAAGGTCCCCAAGCCCCCCGAAGGGGTCCCGGAAGGTGCCCCGCAGGTCCAGGGCCATGGCGTTGACGGTAAAATCCCGGCGCCTCAGATCCTCCTCCAGAGAGTCCGTAAAAGTGACCGTCTCCGGCCGGCGATGGTCGCGGTACGCTCCATCCTTTCGGAAGGTGGTTACCTCTACCGGTTGGTCCTCCGTGCGGACGGTGACTGTTCCGTGCTTCAACCCCGTGGGGACAGCCCGTTCACCGAACAGGGCCATGGTCTCCTCCGGAAGGGCGGAGGAGGTCACATCCCAGTCCACCGGCGTCCTGCCCAGCCGCAGGTCCCGGACGCAGCCCCCCACGCACCAGGCCTGGTGGCCGGCGGACTCCAGGGTACACAGAAGATTTTTCACAAATTCCGGGATTTTTGCCATACTTCCTCCCGCTTTTAGTTGCATTTCTCTTTCACGTATACTATAATGAAGTGCTTAAATTATAGTATAGTGTCTCCGGTTTTGCAACCGGAAGGCCTTTTGAAAGGAAGTTCTTTCCATGATGAACAATCCCCTTCCCATCCGTGACCTCATCGTTCCCGGCAAGCGTGCCCATCTGGTGGGCATTGGCGGCGTGTCCATGTGCCCTCTGGCGGAGGTGCTCAAGGGCATGGGCCTGGAGGTCCAGGGGTCTGATATGAATGACAGCGACACCGTGGAGCATCTGCGCTCCCTGGGCATCCCCGTGGCCATCGGCCACAACGCCGATAACCTGGGAGACTGCGACCTGGTCATCCGCACCGCCGCCGTCCATGACGGCAATCCGGAGATCGCCGGTGCCGTGGCCCGGGGCATTCCTGTCTATGAGCGGGCCCAGGCCTGGGGCGCCATTATGCAGCGCTATCCCAACGCCCTATGCGTTTCCGGCACCCACGGCAAGACTACCACCACCTCCATGTGCACCCACATCTTCATGGCAGCCCAGCAGGACCCCACCGTTATGATCGGCGGGACCCTGCCCCTGCTGCACTCCGGCTACCGGGTGGGCAAGGGGGACACCATCATTCTGGAGTCCTGCGAATACTGCAACAGCTTTCTCAGTTTCTACCCCACTGTGGCCGTCATTTTGAACGTGGAGCCGGACCACCTGGACTTTTTCAAGGATTTGCAGGACATTGAGCACTCCTTCCACAAGTTCGCGGACCTGGTGCCCTCCACCGGCTCCGTCATCATCAACGCCGACAACCAGGGAGCACTGGACTCCGTGGCAGGTCTTTCCCATCCTGTGTTCACCTTCGCCCTGGACCACGAGGCCGACTGCACCGCCGCCAATCTGGGTGAGGAGGACGGCCGTCCCACGTTTGACATTATGATTCACGGAGAAGCATACGCCCACGTGAAGCTCCATGTCTACGGCCGCCACAATGTGCTCAACGCCCTGGCAGCCGCCTCTGCTGCATACGCCCTGGGCCTGCCCGGCGAGGCCGTAGAGGAGGGCCTGGCCGCTTTCACCGGAGCCGGCCGCCGCTTTGAGCACAAGGGCACCTACAACGGCGCCGAGGTCTATGACGATTACGCCCACCATCCCGATGAGCTCCACGCCCTGCTGGCCACCGCCCGTTCCCTGCCCTATAAGCGGCTCATTGTGGCCTTCCAGCCCCACACCTACTCCCGCACCGCCAAGCTGTTCGACCGCTTTGTGGAAGAGCTGAAGCTGCCGGACGTGACCATCCTGGCGGAGATCTTCGCAGCCCGGGAACAGAATACCCTGGGCATTTCCTCCTCCGACCTGTGCCGGAACATTCCCGGCGCGGTGTACTGCTCTACCCTGGATAAGGTAACGGAAGAGCTTCGCAAAGCCGCCCAGCCCGGTGACCTTATTCTGACTGTGGGCGCCGGCGACATTTACCGTGCCGGCGAGAAGCTGCTGAAGGAGGAATAAGTCCATGGAGATCTCCGGTATTTTCACGACCGCTCCTGCGGCGGACCGCTGCCAGGCGGAGATGGCCTCCTTCGCCCTGTTGGACCAACTGCACATTCCCTACCAGCGGGTGGAGCACTCCATTGCCAACACCATGGCGGACTGCGCCGCTATCAGCGACGTGCTGGGCATCCGCATCTGCAAGAACCTCTTTTTATGTAACCGGCAGAAAACGGACTTTTACCTTTTGACCATGCCGGAGGATAAGCCCTTCCACACCAAGGACCTCAGCCATCAGATCGGCTCCTCACGCCTGTCTTTCGCCCCGCCCGAGGCCATGGAGACGCTTTTGGGCTGCACCCCCGGCTCCGCCAGCGTGCTGGGGCTCATGAACGACACAGACCATCATGTCCGCCTTCTGATGGATCGGGAGGTCTATGAAGCCCAATGGTTTGGCTGCCACCCCTGCAAAAATGACGGCAGCCTCCGCATCGCCACCTCCGACCTGCTGAACGTTTTTCTCCCCCACACGGGACATCACGTCACCGTGGTAGACCTGTAAAAAAATGCGCGTGCCCTCCGGCACACGCATTTTTACACTTTATCCAGCAAGCTCCACTGTCAGTTGGACATCCTCCGGAAGGAGTTCCCCCACCATCAGCTGGACACTGCTTCGAGCCTTCTGCCCGGCCTCTTCCAGGAGTCCGCGGCTGACGGCTTTTTCTTCCACAATGGCTTTCTGCTCCGCTTGAAAGGCCGTGAAATCCTCCACGGTGAAGGGGTTGAAAATGCTGGCCTTTTCGTCAAAAATCTCTACGCTGTCCTCTTCGATCTCATGGGAGAGGACCTGCGCCTTTGGAAGCATGATTCGCACCGCTCCGCCGGAGACTTCCACCTGCGCCCGGCTCAAGTCGATTCCCGCTTTGATGGTCCCGTCATAGGTGAGAATGAACTTCTTCGTGGTAAAGGGAACCTTGACGCCGTAAAAGTCATTGCTGTTTTCAAATTGGGCCATATTGGTATAGCCATATGTCATGGTAGCCAGTTCGCTGATCTCCGCCAGGCGGCTCTCCAGCACCACGGCGGAAAGCTCCGGTGCCTTTTCGCTGTTTTCCGCGGCATACCGGCCTCCCAGGAAACCCGCCGCGCCGATGGCCGCGCAAAGCAGGATGGCCAGGCAGATGTACTTGATCGTTTTGCAGGGACGGAGCCTGTTTTTCTCCTGTGTCTGGCTCATTGTCATCTCTTCCTTCTTTGAATCGAATTGTTTTCGGCTTTTGCAAAAAGGAGCGGGCGAATGCCCGCTCCTTTTTCACGGTTTTTACTTGCTCAGCGCCTCGTCGATAGCCTTGGCAGCGGTCTTGCCGGCGCCCATGGCCAAAATAACGGTAGCAGCGCCGGTGACGGCGTCACCGCCGGCGTAAACATTCTCCTTGGAGGTTAGGCCGTCCTCGTTGACCACGATGCCGCCCTTCTTGTTGATCTCCAGGCCCTTGGTGGTGTCCTTGATCAGGGGGTTGGGGCTGGTGCCCAGAGCCATGATGACGCAGTCCACGTCCAGGTCGAACTCGCTGCCGGGGATCTCCACAGGGCGGCGGCGGCCGGAGGCGTCGGGCTCGCCCAGCTCCATCTGGATGCAGCGGATCTTGTTGACGTTATCGTTCTCGTCAGCCAAAATCTCCACGGGGTTGTTGAGGGTCTTGAAGATGATGCCCTCTTCCTCGGCGTGCTCCACCTCTTCCTTACGGGCGGGGAGCTCTTCCATGCCGCGGCGGTACACGATGTACACCTCGGCGCCCAGGCGCTTGGCGCAGCGGGCGGCGTCCATAGCCACGTTGCCGCCGCCAACGACCGCCACCTTCTTGGGATGGACGATGGGGGTGTCGGACTCGGGCTTGTAGGCCTTCATCAGATTGATGCGGGTCAAGAACTCGTTGGCGGAGAACACGCCCTTGTAGTTGACGCCGGGGATATTCATGAACATGGGCAGGCCGGCACCGGAGCCAATGAACACGGCCTCAAAGCCCTGCTCCTCCATCAGCTCGTCCACGGTGATGGTACGGCCCACCACGGTATCGGTGGCGATGGTGACGCCCAGGGCCTTCAAGCCGTCCACTTCCTTCTGGACGATGGACTTGGGCAGACGGAACTCGGGGATGCCATAGACCAGCACGCCGCCGGCCAGGTGCAGGGCCTCGAACACGGTGACCTCATATCCCTTGCGGGCCAGGTCGCCGGCGCAGGTCAAGCCTGCGGGGCCGGAGCCCACGATGGCCACACGGTGGCCGTTGGAGGCAGGCTTTTCGGGCGCCGTATGGCAGTTGGCATTGTGCCAGTCGGCCACAAAGCGCTCCAGACGGCCGATACCCACGGGCTCGCCCTTCTTGCCCCGGACACAGTACTTCTCGCACTGGTTCTCCTGGGGGCAGACACGGCCGCAGACGGCGGGCAGAGCGGAGGTATGGGAAATGATCTGATAGGCCTCCTCGAAGTTGCCCTTGGCCACCTCGGCGATAAACTCGGGGATATGTACCATAACAGGGCAGCCGGTCATGCAGGGCTTGGCCTTGCAGTTCAAGCAGCGCTGGGCCTCGTCCAGAGCCTGCTCCTCGGTATAGCCCAGTGCCACCTCCTGGAAATTCTTATTGCGGACGTTGGGGTCCTGGGAGGGCATGGGGTTTTTCACTAAAGACATATTGGCCATATTATTCGGCCTCCTTCTTGAACAGGTTGCAGGTCTCCTCGTGCTTGTGCATCTCGAAATCCCGATACATCTGGTTGCGCTTGACAGCCAGGTCCCAATCCACCTTGTGGCCGTCGAAGTCGGGGCCGTCCACGCAGGCGAACTTCATCTCACCGCCGACGCTGAGGCGGCAGCCGCCGCACATGCCGGTGCCGTCCACCATGATGGGGCTCATGGAGACGGTGGTGGGGATGCCGTAGGGTTTGGTGGTCAAGGAAACAAACTTCATCATGACCATGGGGCCGATGGCGAAGACCTCGTCATACTGGTTCCCGGCCTCGATGAGCTCCTTCAGAGCATCAGTGACCAGACCCTTGCGGCCGTAGGAGCCATCGTCGGTGCAGACGATCAGCTGATCGCTGGACTTCTTGAAGTCCTCCTCCAGAATCACCAGGTCCTCGCTGCGGAAGCCGACGATGGCGTGGACCTCGGCACCGTCATCGTGGAACTTCTTCAGCACGGGATAGGCGATGGCGCAGCCAACGCCGCCGCCCACCACGCAGACCTTCTTCTTGCCCTCGGTCACAGTGGCCTTGCCCAGGGGGCCTACAAAGTCCTGGAGGCAGTCGCCCTCGTTGAGGTGGCTCAGCTTCTCGGTGGTGGCGCCCACGGTCTGGACGATGATGGTAACGGTGCCCTTTTCGGGGTCGTAATTATTGATGGTGATGGGGATGCGCTCGCCGTTCTCGTCCACCCGCAGGATGATAAACTGGCCCGGCTGCGCCTTCTTGGCGATCAGGGGAGCTTCGATCTCATACAGCGTAACGGTGGGACGGAGAGCCTCTTTTCTCACGATGCGATACATATTTTTCCTTCTTTCCCAAAGTCTGAATTTTAGGAGTACGCAGACCTGCATCCTATGAAATGACACATTGTTTACATTTTAACATATGGATGTTCGTCCGTCAACGGATTTTTCCCGTTGTTTTGCCAAATTTTTAACGTTCCTTTTGGAATATTCGCTGACCAGCGCCGTTTATGTACAAAGTGTGATCTTCCGCCCCTCACTGCGGATGACCCCCTCCTCCCTTAGGCGCTTCAGCTCCCGCATCATGGCGCTGCGGTCCGTGGCGATATAGTCAGCCAGGGTGCTTAGAGAGAAGGGCAGCACGACGGTGTTGCTGCCCGCCTTTTCGCTGAGTTGGCGGAAGTAGCAAAGGAGCTTTTCCCGGATGGTGCGGCGGGACAGCACATCCACCCGCTGGCTGAGCTTCTGGGCCTTTTCTACCAAAAGGCCCAGCATGTTCTGCACCAGCAGGCTGTGGTGGGTGCAGGCCCGTTCGCACCGTTTCAGAATGTGATAGTAGTCAATAAAGAGCACCTCGCAGCCGGAGCGGCTGACCACCTCCAAGCTATCCCCGCCGGACACGGCAAAGGCCAGACTCCGTCCAAATACACTGCCGGGACCCAACTCCTCCAGCACGGTGGCCATGCCCTCCTCGTCGATGCGGATGAGGGCGGCACTGCCCCGTTCCACGATGCCCACCGCGTCCCCGGAGGAGGACGTGAAGTCGCAGATGAGCTCGTCAGCACGGAAGTTCTTTTGCGTTGCCCGGAAACAATCCATCATCCGCAGATACTCGTCATAGGTGATATTCCGGAACAGAGGGCTCTGCTCCATCTCTTTCTGCGTCAGCATCGCGATCACTCCTTACTTGTTGCATATACAACATCAATGCTATCATACCAGCCTCCGCAGCAAATGTAAAGAGGAGGAATTGGCAAATTTCATAGATTATTCACCATTTCACCAGGTCTTTCCTGTATACTGTAACCATAGACCGGGGTCGGTCAAATACGGGCGGTCTTCCGCCCCGAGAAATGAGGCATTGCAGTGAATATTGCTTATTTTCTGATCCCCAAGAGCAGTGTGGCCTATCTGTACGATGACTTCACCTTCCGCCAGGGTCTGGAAAAAATGCGGCATCACGGCTATACCGCCATTCCCGTCATCACCCGGGACGGTCAGTACGTCGGTACCGTCAGTGAGGGCGATTTTCTCTGGCAGCTCCTCTCCGAGGAGCAAAGCTCCCAGCATCCCTGTTCCATGCGGGACTTGGAGCGGCTGCGGGTCCGGGACCTTCTTCGGAAGGACAGCTATCCCCCTGTCCGGATCACCGTCAGCATGGAGGAGCTTCTCCACAGCGCCATGAACCAGAATTTCATCCCCGTGGTGGACGATTTCGACTGCTTTATCGGCATCGTGACCCGCAAGGACATCATTCGCTATTTCGCCGGTGAAACCAAGGCGGAACAGCCTGGCTTTCTTCGAAAGATCGTATAAATCCGTACATGACTTTCTCACCTGGATAGACGCGGAAGGACCCCGGCAGCAGCCGGGGTCCTTCCGTGTCTGTTTTCTATAAGTTTAAGATGTGTATCACAGCAGCTCCTCTAGGCACAGCCGCCGCACCTCCCGACGCAGCCGCCCTTCAAAGGCCACGCAGGCAGCACATCCCGGAATTGTCTCCGGAAACCAGAGCCGCTCCTCCGGCGCCAGGGGACTTTCCGCTCCCAACTCCACCGGAGTGCCTGTTCGTTTGGCTCGTGCCTCCCGGCGGACCCAGCTTTCAAAAAACGCCGCCTCGGAGGAAGCGCCGAAACGCTTCATGAGCCCGGGCGAGGCCGGGCGGATTCGCTGAATGTCCACGCCGATGTCCCGCCTGCTCAGTCCCACCAGCACCGCCCCCTCCGTATGGCTGAGGTTGAAAGCCACTTCCGGGAAATCCGGGAAGCAGGGCTTTCCCAGGGGGCCGTATCCCATAGGCGGCAAAGCATCCCAACCCAATTCCTCCGCCAGGGCCAACGCCAGGAGACGGTAGGCGCAAAGCGGCTCCCGCCGCTGCTCCCTCTGGGGCAGACGCAAAAGCCGCTGATGCCGCTCCGGCGGCAGCACCGCCAGCAGATACGCTTCCTCCGCCTCTGTCAGCGGCCGGTCCAGCCGGGCCGCCCAAACTCCACCCTCCATGTCCGTTCCCTCCCCAGCCGTATGCTTGAATATTTATTGTACCCACCTATTGGAAGCCTTGTAAAGCACTTCCTACAAAATTTTTTTATTTTTTTGTGAAAAAAAAGAGGAAATTCAAAAGTTAGGGGGTATAAGTAATTAGTCTGCTCTGAAATGCCCTGTTTTTTTGGTATGAGAGACGGGAAAGATGGCAAAACTGACCGAAAGGAGGGGCCATTCCATGGCGTTTCCCCAGAATTTTCTGGACGAGCTCATTGCCCGCAGCGACATTGTGGATGTGGTGGGCAGTTATGTGCAGCTGACACGGAAGGGCTCCAACCTCTTTGGCCTCTGCCCATTCCACAGTGAAAAGACGGGTTCCTTCTCTGTCTCCCCGGATAAGCAGATCTATTACTGCTTCGGCTGCAAAAAGGGCGGCGGCGTAGTGAACTTTATTATGGAGGAGGAAAATCTCACCTTCCCCGACGCGGTGCGGTTTCTGGCCAAGCGGGCCGGTATGGAGGTCCCCGAGGAAGAGGGGGACCGGGAGGCCGGCCGCCGCAGGCAGCGTCTGCTGGATCTGAACCGGGACGCCGCCCGCTTTTACTATCAGCTGCTCCAACAGCCGGAGGGCCGGGCCGTCCAGGACTACCTGGACCGGCGCCAGATCAAAAAGTCCACCGCCGTCAAATTCGGCATGGGCGCCTCCCTGGATTCCTGGGACACCTTGCTCACCGCCATGACAAAAAAGGGCTATACCAAGGCCGAACTCCTGGAGGCTGGGCTGGTGGTGCAGAACAAAAACGGCGGCCTGTACGACAAATTCCGCAACCGCCTCATGCTGCCGGTCATCGACACACGGGGCGATGTGGTGGCTTTCGGAAGCCGGGTGCTGGATAAGTCAGAGCCCAAGTATATGAACTCCTCGGAAACGCCGGTATACTCCAAGCGGCGAGTGCTGTACGGACTGAATCTGGCAAAGAAGACCAAGCGGCCCAATATCATCCTCTGCGAGGGCAATCTGGATATTGTCACCCTCCACCAGGCGGGCTTTGACAACGCGGTGGCTTCCATGGGCACCGCATTGACAGTAGAGCAGACCCGCCTGCTCTCCCGCTTTACCAAGGAGCTGGTGCTGTGCTACGACAACGACAACGCCGGCAAGATCGCCACGGAGCGGGCACTGCAGCTTTTGAACAACTCGGAGTTTACCGTCCGGGTCCTGCAGCTGCCCCGGCGGTTGGTGGACGGCGAGTATGTGAAGCAGGACGCTGACGATTTCATCAAGTTCCAGGGACCGGACGCCTTTGAGCGTCTGCTCAGCGGCAGTGAAAACGGCATTGAGTTCCGCATGGCCCAGGTGGCCGGGAAATACGACCTGGCCGACGACCAGGCCCGTGTGGCCTACTGCGAGGAGGTCAGTGACCTTCTCGCAGGCCTCAGCAGCGCGGTGGAGCGGGAGATCTACACCGCCCACGCCGCCGAAGCCGCCAAAATCACGCCAGAGGCCATGAAGCTGGAGGTCCAGCGGGCCTTCAAGCGCCGTCTGGCCCACGAAAAGCGGGCAGAGCTGCGGCGGGACCTAAACCCCGCCGCTCAGATGCAGCCAAAGGAGCGGTCTTTCCGCTACGACAACCTCCGTTCCGCCCGGGCGGAGGAGGGTGTTTTGCGGCTGCTGACCATGGACGAATCCCTCTTCGGCATCCAGCCGCCTCTGCGGTCGGACCAGTTCTCCTCTCCCCTGCTGGGAAAGGTGTTTGGGCTTTTGTGGCAGGCCCACGAAGAGGGGCGGCAGCCCTCCGTGGCAGCCCTCGCCGGAGCGCTGGACCAGGAGGAAATGAATCACATCACAGCCATCTGCCAGCAGCCGGAATCCCCGCAGAACGCCCGGCAGGCGCTGGCGGACTACATACGCATCATACAGACAGAGGCTGAAAAACGTGCCGGTGGGACTGTTGATCCCCTGCTGGCGGCCACAGAAAAATATAAGAACAAAAAGGGTACTGGAGGAAAGCAGCATGGCTAAAGAATTGGAAGAAATGACTCCCGCGGAACTGAAGGCGCAGGCAGACGCGCTGCTGGCGTCTGCGGACGCGGAGGTGGAGGCCCCGGCTGCAAAGCCTGCCAAAAAAGCCGCGAAGAAAAAGAGCACGGAGGCAAACGCCGCCCAGGAGCCGCCCCGTGTAATGACAGATGAAGAGGCCAAAAAGGCCGGTATTGTCCGCCTGGATGACAAGCAGGTGGCCGCTCTGCCTGCTGCCAGCTGGCTTATCAACAACGAAAAGCTGCGGGAGCTGCTGGCCAAGGGCAAGAAAAAGGGCAAGCTGGAATCCGCGGAGCTGATGGAGGCTGTGGACGACTTGAATCTGGAGAGCGAGCAGATGGACCAGCTGTATGACTCTCTGGAGGCGCTGAACATCGACATCAGCACCGATGACGACCTGCTGCCGGACCTGCCGGATGACGAGCCTGCCGCCGAAGAGATCGCCGATGTGGAGGAGGAAGAGCTGGTCGACCCCAACACTCTGGTGAACAACTTCTCCATCGACGACCCCGTCCGCATGTACCTCAAGGAGATCGGCAAGGTGCCCCTGCTGTCTCCCGATGAGGAGATCAACCTGGCCCAGGCCATGTCCGCCGGCAACGAGGCCTCCCGCCATCTGGCCGAGCTGAAGCGCCAGCGGGAGGCAGGCGAAGAGGTCACCGCTACTGCCGAGGAGGAAGCTGCCTGGCAGGCGGATTATAAAAAGGGTGAGGCCGCCAAGCAAAAGCTGGCGGAGGCAAACCTCCGTCTGGTGGTTTCCATCGCCAAGCGGTACGTGGGCCGCGGCATGCTGTTTCTGGATCTGATCCAAGAGGGCAACCTGGGTCTGATCAAGGCCGTGGAGAAGTTTGACTACACCAAGGGCTACAAGTTCTCCACCTACGCCACCTGGTGGATCCGGCAGGCCATCACACGTGCCATCGCCGACCAGGCCCGCACCATCCGTATCCCCGTCCACATGGTGGAGACCATCAACAAGGTCATCCGTGTCAGCCGCCAGCTCCTCCAGGAGCTGGGTCACGATCCCACCCCCAATGAGATCTCCGCTGAGATGGGGATGCCCGTGGAGAAGGTCCGCGAGATCTTAAAGATCGCCCAGGAGCCCGTTTCCCTGGAGACACCTATCGGTGAGGAGGAAGATTCCCACCTGGGCGACTTTATCCCCGACGAGGGTGCCAGCGAGCCCAGCGAGGCCGCCTCTTTCACTTTGCTGAAGGAGCAGTTGATGGATGTACTGTCCACGCTGACGCCCCGGGAAGAAAAGGTTTTGAAGCTGCGTTTCGGTATCGAGGACGGCCGCACCCGCACCCTGGAGGAAGTGGGCAAGGAGTTCAATGTCACCCGTGAGCGTATCCGCCAGATCGAGGCCAAAGCCCTCAGAAAACTGCGCCATCCCTCCAGGAGCAAGAAACTGAAGGACTTCCTAAACTGAGGAAGCAAAAACTTTAAGTAAGTTAAGTAAAAAAGAGACCATCCCAAATTTTGTGTAAAGCTCCGATGTGGTGTAGAATAGAAGCACCACATCGGAGGTTTTACATAGGAAGAAAGCGGAAACACCACCGAGGTCTGGTATCTCTCTGACCCCGGACAATGGGCGGCCGCGGCCCAGGCCTTCACCGCCCATGACAACATTCTCATCGCCCTGCCGCTGTATATGGAAAACATTCCCGGCATCCTGCTGGAGTTTTTGTCGGGTCTGAAGCCCAAGACGGCCCTCGGCACAAAGCTGGCGTTTTTGCTGCAGGGCGGCTTCCCGGAGGCCTCCCAGAGCCGGTGCTGTGAGAAGTATCTGGAGACCTTGCCCGCGCAGCTGGGATGCTCTTACGGCGGCACGCTCATCAAGGGCGACATTTTCGGTCTCAGCCTTATGAACGACAAAAACCGCCGGAAGCTGCTAGTTCCCTTCACGGAGATGGGCCGGTATTACGCCCGGACCGGGTATTTCGACAAGGCCGCTGTGAACCGCTTTGCCGGCCCGGAATATCTGCCAAAAGCCCAAATTCGAATGTTCCGCCTCATCGGACAGCCCGTTCAGCGTCTCTTTATGGGGCATATGGCCGGGAAGATGGGCTGCCAGACGCGGCTGGACGCAAAACCCTACGGTGCCTTTGTCCGCAGGTAAGCGGTCTTTTTCAGAAATCAACATAAAAGTCCCGGGGCATGACTTGCGTCGTCCCCCGGGACTTTACTTGCCGAGACGGAAGCGGTCACTCCCGGTACTGCTGCATCCGCCAGACGATGGCGGAGATCTGGCCCCGGGTCAAGGTGTTGTTGGGCTTGAAGGTGCTGGTGCCGTTGGAGAAATAGCCCTCCACGATACCGGCGGCGTTCAGCGCCCGCACATAGGGGTCGGAGGTGTCCGTGAAGGGATTCACGCTGGACAGGTCGGAGATGCTCAAGCCCAGGGCCTTGGCGGCCAGCTGCGCCATCTGCTGGCGGGTGATGGCGGCGTTCAGGTTCACGCTGCCGCTGACCAGGCCGTCAGCCTTCGCGGCGGCCAGATAGCCGCTGAACACGTTGGAGTCCGTGGGCGCCTGGGTCTGGTATCCGGCGGCCAGCATAATGAGCTTCAGCGCCTGTCCCCAGGTGACCGACTTGTTGGGCTGGAAGGTGCCGTTGCTGTAACCGTCGATAACGCCGGCATCAGACAGCTCCGTCACGTACTTATAGCACCAGGTGGCGGAGGTGACATCAGAGAAGGTCTTGACCTTGTTCACCACGCCGATGGAGAACACACCGCTGGCCACAGGGCTGCCGCTGCTGCCGTAGGCCACATAGGGGATCTCCACAGAGCCGGTGAAGCCACTGGCGGGCACGAACTGCAAAGAGCTGATTTCCGAATAGCTGTACAGGCTCGTGGTGGTGGCCTTCTTGCTGGAGCCGGCATACACGGTGCCCTTGGAGGAGGCGGGCAGCTGCAAAAGCTGGATGCAGTCAACGCCGTCACCGGTGGCGCCGGCCACCGCGATGGAGATGGATGCCGCCGGGAAGGTCACGGAGCTACCGGAGGTGGTGGTGCCGTAGATTTCGGACATGCTCTTGGAGGTAACGCTGATGAGAACGCTGCCGGAGGCGGA
Organism: Dysosmobacter sp. Sow4_B12; assembly: GCF_052116665.1. Taxonomy (NCBI): domain Bacteria; kingdom Bacillati; phylum Bacillota; class Clostridia; order Eubacteriales; family Oscillospiraceae; genus Dysosmobacter; species Dysosmobacter sp. Sow4_B12. The sequence continues at coordinate 17,847 of NZ_JBQKKR010000014.1, forward strand.
GCCGCCGTCCGTGCTGTACGCGGTGAAGGGGATCTCCTCGCAATAGTTGCTGCCGCCGGGGATGTAGGTCAGCTCACTAAGAGCGTAATCACTCTTGGAAGAGGGGCTGAAATACAGGGAAATGCTCTTGCAGGTGGAGTCTGTGATCCGCTCCGAAGAGGTCCCGTAGGAACTGGCGCCAAAGAAGTTATAGTACAGGCTGCCCACGGCAGGCGCATCCGTGATGCGCACATACGCCAGCGTGCTGCCGGGGCGCGTTTTCTTCATGAAGCGGGCAAAGTCGTTGGCGTTCAGCTGGACGGAATTGCCGGAGGTGATGCGGTAGATGATGTCGCCTGCGGCGGCGCCATCAGAGGAAGAGCCGGAATCCGCCTCGCCGATGCGGATGACCAGCTTGCCGTCGGCGTAATCGTCGTCGCCGCAGGCACGGAACTTCATCGTCACCGTGCTGCCATCGGCGTCATCGTCCGCCACGAAGGAAAGACCCTTGATGGGATAGTCGCCGTAATCGTCGCTGCTGTAATAGAAATCGTAGTCCTCCAGTTCGCTCTTGCTGAAGGATTCCTCTCCCTTTTCATCATAATCGTAATACAGCACACCGTTGGAGGTCTTATAGGAGCTGTCGGGATAGAAGGTCACATACCGGAAGGTATCGTCACACTCGTCCTCGTAAAACTCCTTGAAGTCCGAGCGGTCAAAGGCCACCTCGTCACCGGCGTCCACATCATAAGTGATGTCGCCCTTACTGCTACTGCTGCTACTGCTGGAGCTCACTTTGCCGATGCGGATCTTCAGCACGCCGTCAGCGTAATCATCCTCGCCGCAAGCGCGGAACTCCAGTGTCACCGTGCTGCCGTCGGCGTCGTCGTCCGCCACGAAGGACAGCTTGTTGAGGGGATAGTCGCCGTAGGCGCTCTTGCTGTAATAGAAGTCGTAATCCTCCAGGTCGCTCTTGCTGAAGGATTCCTCGTCCTTTTCGTCATAGGCGTAATACAAAACACCGTTGGCGGTCTTATAGGAGCTGTCGGGATAGAAGGTCACATACAGGAAGGTGTCATCGCACTCGTCCTCGTAGAACTCTTTGAAGTCAGCGCGGTCAAAGACCACTTCCTCTCCGGGGTCCACATCATAGGTGATGTCGCCCTTACTGCTACTGCTGCTCTTGGTATCCGCCTCGCCGAGCCGGATCTCCAGCACGCCGTCGGCGTAATCGTCATCGCCCCAGGCGCGGAACTCCAGCGTCACCTTGCCGCCGTCGGCATCGTCATCCGCCACGAAGGACAGCTTGTTGAGAGGGTAGTCGCCGTAGGAGCTTTTGCTGTAATAAAAGTCGTAATCCTCCAGGTCGCTCTTGGTAAAGGATTCCTCGTCCTTTTCGTCGTAGGCGTAATACAAAACGCCGTTGGAGGACTTGTAGGAGCTGTCGGCCTCAAAGGTCACATACCGGAAGGTGTCGTCGCACTCATCCTCGTAGAACTCTTTGAAGTCCGCGCGGTCAAAGACCACTTCCTCTCCGGGGTCCACTTCATAGATGATGTCGCTGGAGGCCGCCGACGCCGCCGGGACCATGCCCACCACCAGAGCCGCCGCCAGCACACACGCCGTCAGCTTCTGCTTTACAATGCCTTTCATTTTGACTTGATTCCTCCGTTCCTGGATACTTCAGCCAACGGACAAGCCACTGGCTGATAGCTGGCTTTTATTATACATCAACCGCCTATGGACTGTCTTGCGAATTTGTAAATTTTTTTCATTTCTTTTCCCGGCGCTTGACTTGCCCGTTTCCATACGTCTGTAACCGCCGTGCCTCCCGCGCTTTTTTCCGCTAAATCCCCAACAGCCAGGAGGCCATCTGGAAATAGACCAGCAGGGACAGGGCGTCCACCACCGTGGTGATGAGGGGGCTTGCCATCACCGCCGGGTCAAAGCCCAATCTCTTGGCCAGGATGGGCAGCAGTCCGCCCACCAGGTCCGCCAGGATGACTGTGACCGCCAGCGTCAAGCTGACGGTAGCCGCCACAGCGGTGCCGACGCTGCTCATCACCAGCAGCCGAAGAAAATTCACCGCCGCCAGCGCCAGGGCGCACAGGCCGCTGACCCGCAGCTCCTTCCACAGGACCCGCAGCCAGTCGGCAAAGCGGACCTGGCCCAGGGATAAGCCACGGATGACAGTCACCGAGGACTGGCTGCCGCAGTTGCCGCCGGTGTCCATCAGCATGGGGATAAAGGCGGTCAAGGCCACCTGGGCGGCCAGCGCATCCTCAAAGTGGGAAATGATGCCGCCGGTGAGCGTGGCGGAGAGCATCAGCAGCAAAAGCCAGGGGATGCGGTCCAGGAAGAGCCGGGCCGCCTTGCTCTCCAGGTACGGCTTTTCCGAGGGCATCATGGCGGCCATGCGCTCCATATCTTCCGTGGCCTCCTCCTGCAAAACCGCCATGGCGTCGTCAGCGGTGACCACGCCCACCAGGCGGTTCTCTCCGTTTACCACCGGCAACTCCAGCAGATCGTACTCCTCCATCAGCTGGGCGGCCAGCTCCTGGTCATCCTCCGGCTGGAGGGTGACAAAGGGGTGGGACATGACGCTCTCCACCAGGATGCCGCCCCGGGTCAGCAGCAGGTCCCGCAGCGCCACCTGGCCCAGGAGGGTGTAATCCTCCCCCACCACATAGCAGTGGTTCATATTGGCATCCGGCAGGCCCACCTGGCGGATGCGCTCAATGGCCTCGTTCACCCGGCAGCGGGGCGGCAGTACCACCGGCTCCGTCCACATGATGACAGCCACAGTGTCCTCCCCCACGGGGCGGACAGATTCAAACAGCTTCTCGTTTTTCAGCATGATCGTACCTCCTTGTTTTCCGGGAGCCGCAGCTCCATTCGACAGGGAGGCCGGACAAACCGCGCCTAACCGGGACAGACGCCTGGGGGCAGACTGTCCTGACGGCTGTTCCGGTCAAGGGCTTTCCAGTTGTCTGGCCTTCGACTGCCCGCGTCCATCTCGTTCACCTCACTTGTTCTTAACATCAATCAAAAAGACGCATGCCCCAACGGTGGGCATGCGTCTTGCTTCTGCGCTGTCTTTGACCTGCCACCGTTCAAGCTTCAGCTTCGCCGGGCGGTGAAATCGCATTAGGTCATGCCTTGCTTTCGACAAGCCCTGTTCAAACCATCGCGTGATGTCTCCATCACTTTGCGGCAGCGATCCATATCCCTGCGGTAGCCTTACCTACCGGACGCATTTTGATTGTAAAAACACTATATCCGAATTTTCTCCCGCTGTCAACCCACAGCCGTTTTAAAACTTTCGGATCTCCTCCAAGAACTGTTTTCCATACCGCTCCGCCTTGGCGCTGCCCACGCCGCCCACGGCCCGCAGCTCCGCCATGGTGGCGGGACGGCGGACCGCCATCTCCCGCAAGGTCTTGTCGCTGAACACCATATAGGCCGGGATGCCCTGGAACCGGGCGGTCCTGGCCCGCAGGCTCCGCAAATGCCGGAACAGCTCCGCGTCCTCCCCCTCCAGCTCCATAGGGATGGGACGGGAGGCAGGCAGTTTCTCCCGGTCGGACCGCATCAGCAGCGGCGCGGCGCCGTACACCACGTCCTCCGCCTTCTCCGTCAGCCGCAGCACGGGATAGGGACCGGCACTGGCCTCCAGCACCCCCGCCTCCAGCAGGCAGCGGATGCGCTCCCGGACCTCTGCCTGGGTCAGTTCCTTTAAAGCACCGTAGGTGGCCTCCCGGTCCATGTGGTACTTGCGGACCTTGTCCGTCACAGCGCCGCAGAGGGTCTCCGCGATGACGCCGGCGCCGAAGCATTGGCCTGTCTCCGCGATGCAGCGGACGATGAGCTTCGCTTCCCGGGAGATGTCCACCTCCTCAAAGTTATGCAGGCAGTTATAGCAGGTGCCGCAGTAGTCCGGAGCGGATTCCCCGAAATACTGCAGGATGTACTGCCGCAGGCAGTGGCGGGTCTGGCAGTAGCCCGTCATCTGCCGCAGGCGCTCCCTGTCCCGCTCCCGCAGACGGGCCGCCGTCACGGCGTCCAGATCCTCCCGGGGCTCACTGTGCTCGATGAGGTACTGGGCCGTCCGCACGTCCTGGCTGCTGTACAGCAGGATGCAGCTGGAGGGAGCGCCGTCCCGGCCGGCCCGGCCGGCCTCCTGGTAATAGCTCTCCATGTCCTTGGGCATGTTGTAGTGGATGACATAGCGGACATCGGACTTGTCGATGCCCATGCCGAAGGCGTTGGTGGCCACCATGACCGCCGCCCGGTCATAGAGGAAATCCTCCTGGTTTTGCAGACGCTCCTCCGGCTCCAGTCCCGCGTGGTAGCGGGTGGCGGCGATGCCCTCCTCCCGCAGAAAATCGCAGACCTCCTCCACAGTCTTCCGGGTGGCGCAGTACACGATGCCGCACTTGCCGGGCCGGCTGCGCACCAGCTCCAAAAGCGCCGCCCTCTTGCCGGAGGGCTGGCGCACCTCGAAATACAGGTTCTCCCGGTCAAAGCCGGTAGTGACGGACAGCGGTGATCTCAGCTCCAGCAGCTTCAGAATGTCCGACCGCACATCCGGCGTGGCGGTGGCGGTAAAGGCCCCCACCGGCGGCCGCTTGGGCAGGGCGTTCACAAAGGCGGGGATGTTTAAATAAGACGGGCGGAAATCCTGGCCCCACTGGGAGATGCAGTGAGCCTCGTCCACCGCCACCAGGGAGATGTCCGCCGTTTCCGCAAAGGCCCGGAATCCCTCTGTTTCCAGCCGCTCCGGCGCCACGTAGATGATCTTGTACCGCCCGGCCTTGGCCCGGTCCAAGGCCAGCAGATACTGGCGAAAGGTGAGGCTGCTGTTGAGATAGGCTGCCGGCACCCCCATCTGCACCAGAGCCGTCACCTGGTCCCGCATAAGGGACACCAGGGGCGAGACCACGATGGTGATTCCCGGCAGCAGCAGGGCCGGGACCTGGTAGCACACAGACTTTCCCGCTCCGGTGGGCATGACGGCCATCACGTCCCGGCCGGAGAGCAGGGCGTCGATCACTTCCTTCTGGCCGCCCCGGAAGGCGTCGTATCCGAAATAGGTTTTTAAAGCTTCTTCCTTGGTCATGGTTCTGATTCCTTTCTGTTTCCGTGCCATTGTACCACAGGCGGCGGCAAAATGATACCGCCGCTCCCGTTTTTCCCGGAGCCGCTGTTGCATTTGGTACATTTCTGTGATACTGTAACATATGTAACCAAGGAGGTGGAAACCATGCAGGACAAGACGGACAAGCTGCGGCGGCTGGCACTGGTGGCAAGACGCTATTATTTGGAGGACAAAAAGCAAAGCGACATCGCCGCGGAGCTGGGCGTTTCCCGCCCTCTCATCAGTAGGATGCTCAGTGAGGCCCGGGAGCTGGGGGTAGTGGAGATCACCATTCACGCTCCCGGTGAGACCGCCAACGCCCTTTTGCGCCGCTTGGCGGAGACCACCTTCCTCCACGGCGGTGCCCTGGTCAGCGACGGCGGAGACGACGGCCAGACCAATCTCGCCCTATGCCGGGAAACACTGGCACTGCTGGAGCGACTGGAGGCCCGACAGGTGGGCATCGGCTGGGGGCATTTCATCGGCCAGCTGGTGTCCTTGGTGGAGGCGGAACCGCCGAAGCACAGCGGCGTGAAGCACCTGTTCCCCCTCCTGGGCAACGCGGGCTTTCCCATCCGCAATTACCACTCCAATGAAAATGTCCGCATCCTGGCGTCGGCCCTGGGGGCGGAGCCTCACTTCCTGTACCTGCCCGCCCTGGCGGAAAGCTGCGAGGAAAAGGAGGTCCTCTGCGCCACGGAGCTGTACCGCCAGATGGACCAGCAGTGGCGGCAGATGGACACCGCCTTGGTGAACATCGGCAACTATCCCTCCACACCGGATTTCGCCTCCGTGGCCCGGTACGGTCCTCTGCTGCAGCGGCAGCGGGCCTGCGGCCGTCTGCTGGCGTACTTTTTCAACGAAAGCGGCCAAATCATCCGCTCCGACCACGATTTTGCCATTCAGCTGCCCATTGAGCACCTGGCCCAGTGCCGCAACGTGGTGGGGCTATGCTCCGCCAACACCAGCGTGCGGGCCCTGCGGGGCGCCCTGCGGACCGGGCTGTTCACCCATCTGGTGGCCCGGGAGCAACTGGTATCCCAGCTTTTGGAGTAAAGTAACATATGTAACGCTCTCACAGACGTACTGCTCTGTGAGAGTGTTTATTTTTTGTGCTTTTTTACATAGAATATTGATTTTTACTTTATCGATATGTAGAATTTGATTGTCATTTATTAACTTTTGTAACTATTTTGTTATGCTGCGAACAGATGTTAACAGTATAGGAGGCGTATGCACATGACCTTGGACCGGGCCGCTGTGGCGGCCATGCTGACCAGCGCCGCCAAATTGCTGGCGGACAACGCGACCGTCTCAGCGAGATCGACTCCCGCTTCGGTGACGGTGACCACGGCGTCACCATCAACAAGATCGCAAAGCTCCTTCTAGATCGGGTGCCACAGTGGGGCGACGAGAGCATCCAGGACTTCCTGGACGATCTGGGCACCGCCATTATGGAGGTGAAGGGCGGCTCCGCCGGTCCTCTGTACGGCACCATGATCGGCGGTCTCGGCGTGGAACTGGGCCCCGATGAAAGCGAGCTGGATGCCGACGGCGTGAAGCGGATGTTTGCCGGATGCCTGTCCGAGATGGAGGACATCACCACCGCCAAGGTGGGCGACAAAACCATGATGGATGCCCTCATTCCCGCGGTGGAGGCTGCCCAGGCGGCGGAGGGTTCTCCCAGGGACATCCTGTTGGCTGCCGCTGCCGCCGCCGAGGCCGGCGCCGTGGCCAGTGAGCAGTTCGTATCCAAATTCGGCCGTGCCCGCAGCTACAAGGAGCAGACCATCGGCACGCCCGACGCGGGTGCCGTATCTACCTCCCTGTTTATTCGCGGTTTAGCGCAAGGACTATAAAGCAAAAATACTTTATTTAAAATCTTAATATAACAGGAGGACTCCCGCCATGAAAATGAAGAAGTTCATCAACAGCCCTGACAATCTGACCGACGAGCTGCTGGACGGCCTGGTAGCCGCCAACCGCTCCCTCATCCACCGGGGTGAGGAGAACATGATCATCAATAACGCCTTGGAAAACGCCGACCGGGTCACCATCGTCACCCAGGGAGGCTCCGGCCATGAACCCGCCATCTCCGGCTTCGTAGGCGAGGGCATGGTGGACATCTCCGTGGTGGGTGACATCTTTGCCGCTCCCGGCCCCCAGGCCTGCGTGGACGCCATCAAGCTGGCGGACAAGGGCAAGGGCGTTTTGTACATCGTGCTGAACCACGCCGGCGACATGCTCACCGGCAACTTGACCATGAAGCAGGTGAAAAAACAGGGACTCCACTGCGTGAAGGTAGTCACCCAGGAGGACGTATCCAACGCTCCCCGTGAGAACGCCGACGACCGCCGGGGGGTGGTTGGCTGCATCCCCACCTACAAGATCGCCGGTGCCGCCGCTGCCGAGGGCAAGAGTCTGGAGGAAGTTGCCGCCATCGCCCAGCGCTTTGCCGACAACATGGCCACCCTGGCCGTGGCCGTCCGGGGCGCCACCCATTCCTCCACCGGCGCGGCCCTGGCCGACCTGGGAGAGGACGACATGGAGATCGGCATGGGCCAGCACGGCGAGGGCGGCGGCGGACGCCAGCCCTTGAAGAGCGCCGACGAGACCGCCGAGATCATGGTCAACGCCCTGGTGAAGGACATCGGCATCCAGCCCGGCGAGAAGGTCATGCTCATCATCAACGGCTCCGGCGCCACCACCCTCATGGAGCAGCTCATTATCTACCGCAAGTGTGAGCAGGTGCTGAAGGAGCAGAACATCGAGATCGTGGCCAACTATGTGGGTGAGCTGCTGACCGTTCAAGAGCAGGCCGGCTTCCAGATGTTCATGGCCCGCATGGACGACGAGCTGCTGCGGCTGTGGAACGCCCCCTGCAAGACGCCGTATCTCACGAAGTAAGGAGGCCCTCCCATGGCAGACAACATCGGCAACAAGGCCGCCCACGACTATCACCTGGACGTTCCCCCTGCCCAGGAGGGCTTTTACGTCAAGGGCAACGCCCACTGTGACTGGGGCATGAAAAACCGGCTGGCCCGGATGTTCGACCCCAAATCCGGCAACACCGTCATGCTGGCTTTTGACCACGGCTACATCATGGGCCCCACAGCGGGCCTGGAGCGCATCGACCTGGTGATCCCGCCCCTGGTCCCTTACGTGAATGTGCTTATGGGCACCCGGGGCGTCATCCGCTCCTGTATCTCCCCTGCTGCCCCGGTGGCCAAGTGTGTCCGGGTCACCTACGACTCCACCGTCCTCTATGACGACATGTCCAACGGCGGCGGCAAGAAGCTGCCGGAGCTGGAGGCCCTTGAAATGGCGTACCGCGCCATCGCCGAGGGCGCCCACGGCGTAGACATGGGCCGGAATATCTTCCAGTCCGACTGCCCCGCCGGTATGGCCGCCGCCATCGGCAAGGTGGTCCACGAGGGCTACACCGCCCAGCAGGCCTACGAGGTCTACGAGGAACTGAGAAACACCAAATAAGAGGAGGATATCCCAATGGCCGCCACTTACATGCACATCGGCATCCCCATCACCAATAAAAAGCCCGGCATGGTCTACAACGAGGGCGCCAAGTTCTGGGTCAGCAATGTGGATGGCTATGACTACAAGATCGAGTACCTAAAATTTGAGGAAGGCACTCCCTTCCCCGAGGTGCTCCACCGGAATCCCCATGTGGCCTACAAGGTGGACGACCTGGAAAAGTACGTGGCCGACGCCGACAGCGTTATATGCGGTCCCATGATGGACAATGAGACTGACCGGCTGGCTTTCGTCTGGAAGGACGGCGCCATTTTGGAGCTTTATCAAGAGGGCTGAACTTCTTCTGCCGCCGCGCCCAATGGGCGCGGCGGTTTTTGGCAAAAGGCAGGACCCGGCGCAAGCCAGGTCCCGCACCGCTTTATTGTCCCAGCCAGCTCAAAAGCCGCCCAGCCTCCAAAGCCGCTTGGGCCCGGACACCGTCAAAGTCCACGTAGGGGTTATAGACAGCTTCCAAAGCATCGTGGGCGGTTTTAGCCTCCCGGAGTGCCAGGATACCCTCCTCCCGCAGCAGTGCTGCCATTCGGACCTGGAACCGCAGCCGTGCCCGGCCATCCGCCTCTGTCATAGCATCCAAACGGATGCGGCGGTAGGGGCGTTTTTCATACTCCATACCCGGGCGGGTGGTGACGAAGGCCAGCCCCAGAGCGGGGATCAACAGGTGCTCCGGGCGGCTGGGGTCCTCCGGTGCCAGGCAGAGAATCGTGTCCCAGCCCCGGCCGACCGCCGCTTTGTGGAGATAGGAAAGAAGCTCCCCCGCCAGCTCCCAGCTGTCCGCAAAGGCGTATACCTTGGGGCACAAAACGTCCACGCTGTCAAACCGCCAGATGTATCCCCTGTGGGTGATGCTGCCCAAAAAACGTAGAGTCGTCCGCCCCCGCTGTCCGCCCCGTCCCCGAAGCTCCCGGGAGGCGATGCCTTCCACACGGCGTCTGGCCCGCTGGCTGTCAAAGCTCTTGGCTACCGCGCCCACAGCGTCCAACTCCACCTGGCGGGCGGCTTTCAAATGGCGGTACGCCCGGGCATATGCCGCCTGATAGGCCGCCGTGTGGGCCTTCACCTCCGCCGCGGACGCCTTGGCTGCCGTTAGGTCATAAAACCGCCCCAGGTCCACGTAACGGTCCACCGCCGCCGGATACCGGGGCTCTACCACATGGGGACTGGTGCCATCCACCACGGCGCAGCGGAGCTCCGGCAGCACTACGCCATCCAGAGAATCCGGGTCTCCGGAGCACCACAGATACTCCACCGGCGTGCCCGCTGCCTCCATGGTGCGGCCGATCTCCCGCATGAAGGTGTTCTTCCCGACACCGGGTCCTCCCTTCAGCACCATCAGATCGTATGTATCCTCCAGATCCACCACCTGGGAAAACAGGTCACGGAATCCCTCGCCGCTGTTGGCTCCCGCAAAAAAGTTGGTAACGATCGCCATATTGAATCCCCCTTAAAGCATTTACCACAGGCTATGCAAAAACAGCCCCGCTTGACAGTGATTTGAGGGAATATCCCGCCATATCCCCGGTCACAAATCTTTTCTTTCATTTTCAAAATCCGGTGGTGCAAATATCCATTTCGTCTGTTATAATGATGAAAAAAGCACGCAAAAGACAGGAGAGCGAACATGGACGGCGAATACACCTCCCCACTGACAGAAGAAGAGCGGGCCGCCCGGCGCAAAGCGCGCATGGCAGTCCGTAAAAAAAAGCAGCAGGCCCGCCGCAGGCGGCAGTTTTTGCAGCTGTTTCCCTTTTTCCTGCTGCTGATATTGATTTTGCTCCTGCTGAGCGCCTGGGTGGCCAAGCGGGAGCCCAAGCAGGCCGAAACACCGGCGGACCAGCCCCAGGCCATGCCGGCGGAGGTCACGCCCCAAGAGCCGGAGCCGCCGGCAATTTACACCGCCGGTGAGACAGCGGACACCATCCAGTTGGGGGAAGAGCTCCCCAGCGCCTATGCCGTGGTGGTGGATGTGGAAAACGGCACCATACTGGCGGAAAAGGATGCCAGGGCTGTGATCAGCCCCGCATCCATGACCAAGATCCTCACGCTCCTGGTGGGTGCCGAGCACGTCACCGACCTGGATGACACTTTCACCATGACCATCGACATCACCGACTACTGCTACGTCAACGACTGCAGCGTGGTGGGGCTGGAGGTGGGCGAGACCGTTTCCGTCCGGGAACTGCTGTATGGCACCATCCTCCCCTCCGGTGCCGACGCCGCCCTGGGTCTTGCCACCTACGTGGCCGGGTCCCAGGAGGCCTTTGTTGTGCTGATGAACGAAAAGCTGGAGGAGCTGGGCCTCAGCGAGACCGCCCACTTCACCAACTGCGTGGGACTGTACGACCCGGAACACTTCTGCACCGTTTACGACATGGCCATGCTCCTGCGGGCCGCCATGGAAAACGAGCTGTGCCGGGAAGTGCTCAACGCCCGCACCTATGAGACCGCTCCCACGGAAGAACACCCGGAGGGGCAGATCCTCTCCAACTGGTTCTTGCGGCGCATTGAGGACAAGGACACCGGCAGTATCAAGGTCATCGGCGCCAAAACCGGATACGTGGCCCAATCCGGCAGCTGCGCCGCCAGCTGTGGCCGGGATGCCGCAGGCAAGGAGTATATCTGCGTCACCGCAAACGCATACAGCTCCTGGCGGGCCATCTACGACCACGTGGACCTGTACAGCAAATACTGCAACTGAAAAATACCAGGTCGGCGCTTAGCCGGCCTGGTATTTTTTAATATCCGCGGTTTTTTAAATTTGCCACAAGGTTTACATAAAATTCCCGCACATCGAAGCCCGGGATGTTCTCCCGATTTAAGTCCACCACATCGCCGTGGGAGATGCCCCGCTTCCCCGCCGACTCCAGCAGCGTGAATTTACTGCCCCATTTTGCGGAGTCTACAGATACCAGCCCGTCATTTTTCCCGTCGAAGTGCTTCACAACGGGATACGTGGCGTTCAGAGGAAATTTTCCGTGGCGGGCTTTTTTGCAGTAGGACATGACGCTCTCATACACCACGCCGGGCATATCCGGTGTGGCCTCGTTCCGGGCAAGGCAGGCGCTCTCCGTCAAATCTGACACCGCCGCCAGGAAGTCTGGATTCTCGTCGCCCAGCCGCCGCAGCGTGGCATTATAAGCGGCGGCCACCTTCTGCCGGGCGGCCTGCGGCACCTTGTTCAGCAGGTATTCCGCGTAAATGCAGCCCCGGTGAGGGGTATTGATGGTGGTGAGGGTCGCCACATAGGGCGCCATACCCGCGTGGGCGATGGCGGAACGGCTGTCCAGTCCCCCCTTGGAATGGGCGATGATATTCACCTTTTCGCAGCCGGTCTCCGCCAGGATACTTTGGATACGGGCGGCCAGCTCCTTGCCGCTTTCCTCCACGGAGGCGGCGGACTGCTGCTGTCCGTAGTAGACCGCAGCACCATTGCGCTTGAGCTCCTTTGGGATACGGCCCCAGTAGTTGAGATAGCGGAAATCCCGGAAAAACACGCCGTGAACCAGGAGGATGGGGTATTTCGTCCTGCAGACCTCACTCTCGGCCCGGACCTCATCCAGCTCCCATTTCTCTGTTTCAAATTCCACCTCATCAGAGGTGATGCGGATGATCTTCGCCAAGTACCAGATGTTCAAAAAGGGTATCCAGCCGCAGAGGGCCGCCAGAACACGGTGCTTCAAGCCCAGCTGAACGGAGGTCACATAGACCCGGAGCATGCCGTTCCAGAACAGGATGGCCTCCAAAACCGCCATGGGAATGGCGCAGATCATCCAAATCACCAGCAGAAGCCCGGAAAAAAAGCCGCCGCCTTTCGCCATGCGAATGGCAGAGGGAAGCCACAGCAGCATCCAGACCACATTGATGGTCACAGTGATGAGGAACAGCCGCAGCAGCTCGCAGCCGGCGGCCAATTGATGGATGCGTTTCGTGGGAGCTGTCTGCGGGATGGGCCGCAGGTTCACATACGCAAAGCCCGCTAAAAGCAGCAGGCAGGCTTCGATACCCAGGGGCGTCGACCCCAGCAGCATCAGCACGAAAGCGCCATTGGTGGCTGCCAGCAGCACCAGCACAAAAAGAAGGCGGCGGAGAAAATTCACAAAAACACCTCATTCTCTTTGGGCGCAGCGAAGGTCTGCTCCAGCATTTTCACATGGGACAAAAAGGCCTCGTCATCAAAATACTTGGCCTGCTTCGTACACTTGCGGACACAGGCCTGGCACTTGATGCAGGTGCCGGGGACGTGGGCCGGGTCCTGGGGATCGATGGCACCCATGGGGCAGAAGCGGACACAGGCGCCGCAGCCGTTACACCTTGCCGCCTTCGTTTTGGGCTTGGCCTTTAGGAATTTGGTGGGCTGGCCGTCGGTGCCCTTGGGCACGTAATAGGGAGCCGCCGGGTCGCCAGGGACCCGGGCCGGAGCCGGAATATCTGTCAAGTTATTTACCTTGTCAGCAACTCTCTTCGCAAATTCCTTCATCTCAAACTGGTCGCTCCAGCCGGGACGGCCATAGGCCAGCTCGTCCGTGAAAGCATGGCGGCCCACAAAAGCGCCGGCGGCCACGGTACGGAACCCGTCCGCCTCCAAAACCGCGCACAATTCCGCCAGGGAATTATCGTAATTCCGGTTGCCAAAGGTGACGGCCGCAACTGCCAGAGCTCCATTTCCATGGAGGCGGGTCTGGAAATCCGGCAGCAGCTTATTGGGCATCTTGCCGGCGTAGGTAGGTGTGCCCACTACTACGATGTCCCTATCTGTAAAGGTATATTCCTTTTCGCGTTCCAGAGGTTTTGTAAAGCCGATCCGCTCCAGCGGCAGCCCCAGCTTTGCCGCCAGCTCCCCGCCGATGGTATCCACTGTTCTCTCCGTGTTGCCGGTGGCACTGTAACACAGGGTCCAAACCTTTTCCAGTTTCATGAAAAAACCTCCTCCTTTGTAAAAACAGGCACCCTGTGGCGCAGGGTGCCTGTTGCCGGTTCTGTCAAAGAGAAAAATCCGCCTCGCTGAGCTTTTCCGTATCCAGAGACACGGGGCGGGGCGGCACCCGTTTTAGGGGGTCATACCGGAAGGAGCGGCAATGGTCCTCCACCATCATGATGCCCCGCTTGACGCAGGCCACCTCCCGCTCGTTGATCTGCTGGCCCCGCTGGCAATAGGCGCAGCGGGGGTCCATGTCCTTGCGAAAGAGTTTCACGTCTTCCCCCTCCATTCTTTCCGTTTACAGCGTGTAAAGCCGGACCTTCTCATCCTCCACAGTGGCCTTTACCTGGGTAATAGGATGTTCATAGCTGTCGATAATCTTGGTGGCCATGGGGTCCTCCACCTCTTTCTGGATGGTGCGCCGCAAGTTCCGGGCACCGTAGGTGAGCGAGTAGGACTTGTGAGTCAGCCAGGCCACCAGAGCGTCGTCATAGGTGAAGGCGATGCCCTTTTCTTTCAAAGAGGCTGCCAGCTCCTCCAGCATAATACGGGCGATGCCCTGGAAGTGCTCCTCCGTCAAGCGGTTGAAGCAGATGACGGCGTCCACCCGGTTGATAAATTCCGGCCGCAGGAACTGCTGCAGTGCCTTCATAGCCCGCTCTTGATCCTGCTGGCTGACAGAGCGATCAAAGCCCACCGTGCCCTCCTTGGTGGCGCTGCCGGCGTTGGAGGTCATGACGATGATGGTGTTCTCGAAATTCACCTTGCGGCCATGGGCGTCGGTGATCTCACCGTCATCCAAAATCTGCAGCAGGACATTCAGCACGTCGGGATGGGCCTTTTCGATCTCGTCAAACAAAATGACGGCATAGGGCTTGCGGCGAATTTTTTCCGTCAGCTGTCCGGCCTCGTCATAGCCCACATAGCCGGGAGGAGAGCCCACGATGCGGGAGACGGAGTGCTTCTCCATAAATTCGGACATGTCCAGCCGAATCAAGGCATCCGGCGTGTTGAACAGGTCACAGGCCAGCTGCTTGACAAGCTCCGTCTTACCAACGCCGGTGGAGCCCACGAAAATGAAGCTGACAGGCTTGTGCTTGGGAGAAATACCCACCCGGTTGCGGCGGACGGCGGCGGACACGGCCTCAATGGCCTCGTCCTGGCCGATGATGTGGCTTTTCAGCCGCTGCTCCAACTGGGAAAGCCGCTGGAACTCCTGCTCCCGGATGCGTGCTGCGGGAATCTTGGTCCACAGCTCGATGACGTGGGCCAGATTTTCCATGGAGAGCTGGGGGTCACCCTTTTCGCACAGGGCGGTCAGCTCCGTCGTCAGCTGGAGCTCCCGGCTCTTGAGGAAGGCCATGCGCTCATAGTCGGGCTCGCCGCCCTCCTCCTGCTTTTCCTCCAGCATGGCACGCTCTTTTTCGTAATCGTCCAGCTCCCGCTGGATCTGCATCCGCCGGGAGATATCCGGGTCCTTCAAATTCAAATCGGAGCAGGCCTCGTCAATGAGGTCGATGGCCTTGTCCGGCAGGAAACGGTCCGTGATGTACCGCTCAGAAAGCAGCACCGCCTGGCGGAGAATGCCGTCGGAGATCTTCACACCGTGGAATTTTTCGTAATTGGGTGCCAGGCCCTTCAAAATGGCAATAGAATCCTCAATGGAAGGCTCATTCACCGTCACCGGCTGGAAGCGCCGCTCCAGAGCGGTGTCCTTTTCGATGGATTTGCGGTACTCATTGAAGGTGGTGGCGCCGATAACTTGAATTTCTCCCCGGGACAGGGCGGGCTTCAAGATATTGGCGGCGTTCATGCTGCCCTCGGCGTCGCCGGCGCCCACGATGTTGTGTACCTCGTCGATCATGAGAATGATATTGCCCAGGCGCTTCACCTCATCGATAAGGCCCTTCATGCGGCTTTCAAATTGCCCCCGGAACTGTGTGCCGGCCACCAAAGCCGTCAAATCCAGGAGGTAGACCTCCTTTTCCCGCAGCTTGAAGGGCACATCCCCATTCACGATCCGCTGGGCAAGGCCCTCGGCGATGGCGGTCTTACCCACGCCGGGCTCGCCGATGAGGCAGGGGTTGTTCTTCTGCCGCCGGTTGAGGATCTGCACCACCCGCTCGATCTCCTGGGTCCGCCCAATGACCGGGTCCAGCTTGCCGTCCTTGGCCCTCTGGGTCAGGGAGATGCAGTAATTTTCCAAATACTTCCGTTTTCCGCCCTTGGGGTCCTTGCGGATTTCCTTCTCCCGGCCGCCCCGGGCACCGCCG
This sequence comes from Dysosmobacter sp. Sow4_B12, assembly GCF_052116665.1. Classification (NCBI taxonomy): domain Bacteria; kingdom Bacillati; phylum Bacillota; class Clostridia; order Eubacteriales; family Oscillospiraceae; genus Dysosmobacter; species Dysosmobacter sp. Sow4_B12. Next base: position 33,703 of record NZ_JBQKKR010000014.1, read on the forward strand.
GAGGGCTCTTCACCGCCGGTACTTTCCCGGCCGGTATCGCCGCTGGAAAACAGGCGGTTCAAAAACGGGAAGGTAGCGGTCTTGCCGTCCTCTTCCTCGCCGCTGTCCTCATCGCCGCCGGGCAGGTCCTCGATGTTCTCCACACCGTTGAAGGCCTGCATCATCTCGCTGTTGAGGGTCTCCAGATCCTCGTCAGAGATCCCCATCCGCTTCATCATATCATCCACCTGGGGCAGTCCCAGGTCCTTGGCGCACTTTAGGCACAGGCCCTCGTTGACCGTTTTGTCGCCGTCCAGCTTGGAAATGAACACCACAGCGACGTTCTTTTTACATCTTGAGCAAAGTGTAGGCTGCATCGTATACCTCCGAGTTTATTGCAAATGCGACAGCACGCCCAAAGGCGTGTTCGCCGTGAAAATACGCAGGATGTGAGCTTCCGCCAGGGCCTCCGTTTCAAAGGAGACTCCCATCCGCCGCAGTACCCACACCACCAAAAACAGCAGCAGGGCGCCTTCCAGCAAGCCCACGGCACCGCCGCCCAGGGCGTTAAGACCTCGCAGCAGCGGCAGCTTCAAAACCAGGCCCATGGCCCCCACCAGCACCTTCATCAGCAGCAAAAGCGCCGCGAATGAGAGAATGTACAGCACCCCGTATATAAACGACTGTGCCAGACTCTCCACCACAGCCGCGGCAAGGGATGCCCCGGTGTCGCGGACCTTTTCTTGTACCTTCTCTGTCAGAGAGCCGCGCACATCGTCATCCAGTCCTAAAATGGAAAGAAGCTCTCCGATGGCAGAGGAGTCCTCTGCCTCCGGCATGTGCACGCCGGCATCCGCCTGGACGGCCATGGCCTCCTCCACCTTTTCCTCAATGCGTTGGGTGATAAAGGGCGACACCAGTTTGGCCGCCGGCGGCGCGAAGGTGGCGGCGATGATGCCGGCGCCAACCAGGGCCACGATCACCGACAGCAGTCCCGCCAGGGCCTGCAGAAGCCCCCGCTTCGCGCCGAATATGGTGAAGCCCACCAAAATCACTACCACGATCGCATCTATTATAACAGGTGTCGTCATGCTTGCCTACCTTTCCTCCTGTAAACGTTTTGTAAACACCCGGCCAATGTTCCCCTTTTAAGGCAGGAACAACCGCGCGGACTCCGACGCGATCAGCAGTGCGGAGCCGTCGGCACGCACCAGTGCCTCCTTGGCGTAGCCGGTGCCCTTCAATGTTGCATATGCCTGGAGGTCCGGATTATAGACCACCAGACTGTCCGTATACAAAACGGCGATATACCGGCCCACAGCGGAAACGCTGAGGACCTCCTCGTGGACGTCCAGGGAGGCGAGCTCCTCCCCGCCGGTCCCCACCGTCACCAAACGGCCCACACTGCCGGACTGGTAACGGTTCAGCAGCAGCACCGCGTAGCCGTCGCCGCCGCAGTCGTATTCCCGCAGATAGGAGCTGGTGTAATCATACTCTCCGGCGATCTGGCCGCCGGTGTCCGCGAAGGTCAGCTTATTGTCGGAGACCGTCACCAGCGTGCCGTTCTGCTGGGTGATGCACATGACCAAGCCGTCCCGCACGCTGTAATCCGCCACGGGCTCCGTCTGCGTCAAATCGTACAGCACCACATTGCTGACGAAGGTGCCGTCCTCCTGGCCCAGCGTCACCGCCGCCAGGAAGGCGCAGTCGTCTGTCACGCAGGCGTCCGCCACAAACCGGCGGGAGGAGTTGAAATCAAACACCTTTTCCAGCTTGGCATTGTAGACGGAGACACAGGCCTTGTAATTCTGCTTTTCCGCCGTCACCGCCATCCAGCCCTTTTCGTTGAGAGAGGCGGCAATGAAGGGCTCTTCCTCCTCCGCCCGGAGCTCGCTCACCAGTCCCTCCGCATCCAGCACATACAACTCCCGGCCTCCCACATCGTAGGCCACGGCCCGACCGCCGCCGGTGGACAGAGCGGGAGACTCCATTTGGACGTTGGCGGACCAGACCTCTTCCCCACCCTGGCCCAGCAGACGCAAAGACGTGTTGGACAGCACCACCAGGGTGTCCCCCAGGGCGGCAAAGCGGTTGCTGGCGGAGGCGTCGTAATCGTATCCGGCGTTGCCGCTGGTTTTTTCCTCCCGGCTGTATGAAAAATAACGGCGCAGCACATCAAAGCCAGTGCCGTCCCGGTAGGCCGCCACCAGCACGATGCCCAGAACCGCTGCCAGCGTTAGGAAAAACAGCAAAATGCCAGGCAGCTTCCGCCGTTTTTTGGGCTTTTGTTCCTCGCCGTCGTCGTCATTCCAGATGTCTTTCGTCGTATCAGCCATTGTTCAGTCGCTCATCCTCATACCAAAGTTTCGTTAGATACAATCCCCCGGGCGGCACCGTCGGCCCGGCGGCGGTTCGGTCCCCTCCCTCCAAAATGGCGGGGATGTCCTCCGGGGCGAATTTCCCCTCCGCCGCGTACAGCACCGTGCCGGTAATGGCACGGACCATGTTATACAGAAATCCGTTGGCGCAGACCTTCAGTTCCAAAAGGTCTCCGTTCCGGGCCACGTCGCAGTAATAAATGGTGCGGACGGTGGACTTGGTCTCCGTGCCCACGGAGCGGACCGCCCGGAAATCGTGGGTGCCCACGAACATGTGGGCCGCCCGGTTCAAAAATTCCTCGTCCAGGCGCTTGGGGTAGAAATAGGACCGATTAACATAAAATGGGTTTTTGAACCGGGAGTTATAGATGCGGTAGGTATACTCCTTTTTGATGCAGGAGCCGATGGCGTTGAAATCCTCCGCCACCTCGAAGGCCTCCTTCACGGCGATGTCCTCCGGCGTGTGGGTGTTGACGGCAAAGGGCAGCCGCTCCACGGGGATGCGGCTCTCCGTGCGGAAGTTGGCGATGTAGTGCTCGGCGTGGACGCCGGCGTCGGTACGGCCGCAGCCGGTGAGATGCACCGGGGCCCCGGTGATCTGCTCCAGGGCCTTTTGCAGCGTCTCGCAGACGGTGACGGCGTTTTTCTGTACCTGCCAGCCGTGATAGGCGGTACCGTTGTACATCAGTTTTAAGGCGATGTTGCGCATAGTTGATAAAACTCCTTATTCCGGCCAAGTCAGTGCGGGGTAAATGTCTTGCTTAAGTTCCGGGACTTCCTCCACTTTACCGCTGGTTGTGACTTTCCACCGTCCGATGGTGAATTCATACGCCACACCGTCGGCATCCTGGCATAAAAGCGTGATCCGCAGGGTATCTCCCAACTTACAGGGCACTTCCAAGACTCCGGTACTGTAAAGGCCACTATCCGGGTCCCATTCTCCCGAAATTGCCTGCGCCAAAGTACCACCGCAATAGCCTCTCAGTTCAACCGTGCCGCTGCCGCCCTCCATACCTGCCACATTCAAATCATAGACCTGCATAGTCAGCGTGCCATTGCGTATACCCAATGAATTCTCCTGATACTTCGGTCCCTCTCGCCAGAACTTCTGGACCCGCACCGGCAGAAGGCTGAAAATATCTTCATAGGTGCGCAGTGTTTGCCGCCGCGTAGCACCATCCTGCGTGATGACAGCCTCCACAGCGCACGCTCCCCGCTGGTCCAGTGGGAACGATAAGTGGCCCGTATAACGGCCGTCACCCTCTGCGCTCAGCTCTGTTGTATCCGTGTTTTCCCCCATCATGGTTTCTATGGATACGACCGTATCCTTACTGTCCTTCCGCAGAGTCAGCGCCAGATTCGCCTCCAACGCATGCACGGACACATCAACACGCACCGGTTCCAAGTCAATACTCTCTATCGGTTTTCTGTCCTCGTTCCACCTCAGCAGCCCCATTCCCAAAGTTAGGACCAAGGTCCACCTCATCAGCGCAATCAAGGACTTTTTCATAACGAAATGCCCCTTTTTTCGTCCTTTTTCTGAAGTTCCTGTTCTCAAACGGCCTCAAATGCCAAAGTGCCGCAGCACCAGCACAGCGGCCACCACCAGCACACCCAAAAGCAGGGCGATATAGTCCCGCCGCTCGTATTTCAAAATGTGCAGCTTCGTGCGGCCCTCGCCGCCGTGGTAGCAGCGGCACTCCATGGCAACGGCCAGCTCGTCCGCCCGGCGGAAGGCACTGATGAACAGGGGCACCAGGATGGGGATGAGGGCCTTGGCCTTCTGCATCAAATTGCCGCTTTCAAAATCCGCGCCCCTCGCCTTCTGGGCGGACATGATCTTGTCCGTCTCCTCGATGAGGGTGGGGATAAACCGCAGGGCAATGGACATCATCATGGCCAGCTCGTGGACCGGCACATGGAAGCGCTTCAAACCACCCAGCAACTGCTCCAGGCCGTCTGTCAGGCTGATGGGGCTGGTGGTATAGGTCATGAGGAAGGTGCCCATGATGAGCAGCATGATGCGCACCACCATAAAAACGGCGTTGCGAAGGCCCGTGTCAGAGACCTTCAAAAAGCCCAACTCCAGGAGGTAGTGGTCCCCAGGCGTGAAAAACAGGTTCAAAATGCCGGTGAAAATGATGATGAACAGCACCGGCTTCAATCCCCGGACCAGGGCCTTGAGACCCACCCGGGAAATGCGGACGCAAACCGCCAGGCACAAGGCCAAAAGAGCATAGCCCACCGCGCCTCTGGCAGAGAACAGCGCGGCGATATACAGTACCACCAGCGAAATTTTCGTGCGGGGGTCCAGCTTGTGGGCCACGGTGTCTCCAGGGAAATACTGGCCCAGGGTAATATCCTTCAGCATGACGCCCCTCCCTTCCGCAGGGCCAGGAGCTGCCGCTCCAGGTCCCGCACCGTATACACGGCGGGGTCGATGGCAAGTCCCCGGTCCCGCAGGGCCATGGCGATGCGGGTCACCTGGGGCACGTCCAGTCCGGCGGCCAACAGCTCCTGCCCCCGGGCGAACACCTCCGCCGGGGCGCCGCTCATGAGCACATGGGCGCTTTTCAGCACCAGGATGCGGTCCACGTTCTGGGCGATCTCGTCCATGCTGTGGCTCACCAGAATGACGGTGGTTTGCTTGTTTCGGTGGTAGTCCCGAATATTGGCCATCAAATTCTCCCGTCCGGCGGGGTCCAGTCCGGCGGTAGGCTCGTCCAGCACCAGCACCTTCGGCTCCATGGCGATGACGCCCGCCAGGGCCACCCGGCGCTTCTGACCGCCGGAGAGCTCAAAGGGGGACTTTTCCAGCTGGTCGTCCCGGATGCCCACCAGGCGGGCGGCCTCCCGGACGCAGCGGTCCAGCTCCTCGCCCCGCTTGCCCATATTGGTGGGGCCGAAGGCAATGTCCTTGTACACAGTTTCTTCAAACAGCTGGTATTCCGGGTACTGGAACACCAGGCCTACCTGGAAGCGCACATCCCGGATCTTCTTGGGCTCCGCCCAGATGTCCTTCCCCCGCAGCAGCACCTGGCCGCTGGTGGGTTTCAGCAGGCCGTTGAGATGCTGAATGAGAGTCGACTTTCCGGAGCCGGTATGGCCGATGATGCCTAAAAATTCGCCGTCATAGACGTCAAAGCTCATATCCTCCACGGCACTGCGCTGGAAGGGCGTGCCGATACCGTAGGTATGGGTCAGATTTTTGATTTGCAGAATCGGTTCCAAATCGTTTACGTCCTTCCTGTCAGTTTGCCCGGAGGGCGGCGGCAATGGCGCCGGCGCAGTCGTCCACGGTCAAGGCGTCCAGAGGCACATCCATTCCGTCCTTCCGCAGCCGGTCCAGCAGGTCCACGGTATCCGGCACCGTCAGTCCCATGGAGCGCAGGGCGTCCACCTGGGTGAATACCTGCCGGGGGCTTCCGTCCATAGCCACCACGCCGTCGTCCATGACGATGACGCGGTCCGCTTCCTCCGCCTCGTTCATATGGTGGGTGATGAGCACCACGGTGATGCCCTTCTCCCGGTTCAGCCGGTGGACGGTGGACAGCACCTCCTGCCTGCCGATGGGGTCCAGCATGGCGGTGGCCTCGTCCAGCACGATGCACGCCGGCTCCATGGCAATGACGCCGGCAATGGCGATGCGCTGCTTCTGGCCGCCGGAGAGCAGATGGGGCGCGTGACGGACGAACTCGCTCATGCCAACGGCCTTCAAAGCCTCGTCCACCCGCTTTCGGATCTCCTCCGTGGGAACGCCCAGGTTCTCCGGAGCAAAGGCCACATCCTCCTCCACCACGTTTGCCACGATCTGGTTATCCGGGTTCTGGAACACCATACCCACCCGCTGGCGGATCGCCAGCAGCAGGTTTTCGTCGCAGGTATCCATATCTTCCACATACACCCGGCCGCCTGCCGGCAGCAGCACACCGTTGAAGGTCTTGGCCAGGGTGGATTTGCCGGAGCCGTTGTGGCCCAGCACCACTACGAAGGAGCCCTTCTCAATGCGAAGGTCCACACCCCGCAAGGCAAGAGTCTGCTTCTCCCCCTCCTCCGCCGGGTAGGCATATTTCAAATTTTCCGTTTTGATCATCGTTGCCATAAGCTTCTCTTTTCCTGTTATTCGCTGAACCACCGGCCCGTGGCGCCGCAGGGCAGGGCCAGTCCGGTCTCTGTCACGGGAAGGCCCAGCTCATCCCATGTGCAGTGTCCGCCGTATTTCTCCGCCACCAGAATATTCAGAAGATACCCCAGCACCGAGGGGGCCAGGCCTGTGGTGTAGGAGTTGATAAGGACGAACAGGGGCTTGTCCGACAGCACGCCGGCACACAGCTTCACGAAGGGGTACAGGTTCTCTTCCAGCTTCCACACTTCGCCGCCGGGGCCCCGTCCGTAGCTGGGCGGGTCCATGATGATGGCGTCGTAGGTCTTGCCCCGGCGGATCTCCCGCTCCACAAACTTGGCGCAGTCATCCACGATCCAGCGGATGGGCGCGTCGGCCAGGCCGGAGAGGCGGGCGTTGTCCTTGGCCCAGGCCACCATGCCCTTGGCCGCGTCCACGTGGCACACGCTGGCGCCGGCCTTGGCGCAGGCCACCGTGGCGCCGCCGGTGTAGGCAAACAGGTTCAGCACCCGGATGGGCCGGCCGGCATTGCGGATCTTGTCCATGACAAAGTCCCAGTTCACCGCCTGCTCCGGGAACAGGCCCGTGTGCTTGAAGTTCATGGGCTTTACCTGGAAGGTCAGCTCCCCGTAGTGGACCTGCCAGCTCTCCGGCAGGGCTTTTTTCTCCCAGTGGCCGCCGCCGGTCTGGGAGCGGAGATACCGGGCGTTTGCCCGTTTCCAGGCGGGATTTTTATGGGGCGTCTCCCAGATGGCCTGGGGGTCCGGCCGCACCAGGAACTGCTTGTCCCAACGCTCCAGCTTCTCGCCCCCGCCGCAGTCCAGAAGCTCATAGTCCTGCCATTTCTCCGCGATCCACATAAGCTGCTCCTCCGTGTATATAGTAAATCATGTTATTATACCTCTGAAATGAAGGATTCGTCAATCATTTCCGGCGGAAGAGGGACAAGAAGGGACTGCTTCTTGGAAGCAGTCCCTTCTCCTGTTATCAAACCGTTTGCAGCAGCTGACGGGCAAAGGCCCGGGTCCGGGCCTCCTTGTCCGGGTCCATGAACACGGAGTCATAGCCCAGGTGCCGCTCGGCATGGCTGCCCAGATACCGCAGGCCTGCGTGCTTGCAGTAGCGGCGCATGCCCTCTTCAAAAAGGTCGCAGCCCTTCTCCGGCCGGTAGCCGCAGGTCATAAGCAGGGCCATGGCCTTCCCCTGCCACAGAGATGGGCCCTTCTTTGCGCCGTAGAACTTATTCATGCCGTACACCAGCCGGTCCAGCAGGGCCTTCATGGGCGGCGTGCAGTACCAGGCATAGATGGGTGTCGCCAGAACGACGCAGTCACTCTCCAGAACCTTGTCAAAAAGTTCCTGTACATCGTCCTGCTGGCCGCAGCCAAACGCCGTCCAGTCCTCCTGGCACCGGCGGCAGGCAAGGCAGGGACGAATGTCCCGGTCATAGAGCCAGACAGTCTCCGTCTCCGCCCCGGCGGAACGCAGCTCTTCGCAAAAGGGCGCCAGCAGCGCGGCGGTGTTGCCGCCCTTCCGGGGACTGCCCATCAATACCAGGACTTTCATACCGGCACTGCTTCTTCAGTGGAGGCGGTATCGGGATCGCCTCCATCCTCCCGCTGCCGCTCCGCCAGACGCTCCCGGGCCACTGCCAGCATCAGCTTGATGCGGTTTTCCTGGTTGACGCGGGTGGCGCTGGGGTCATAGTCGATGGGGGTGATGTTGGCCTGGGGATACAGCTCCCGGAGCTTGTTGATCATGCCCTTGCCGCAGATGTGGTTGGGCAGGCACCCAAAGGGCTGGGCACAGATGATATTCTCATATCCCGCCCGGATGAGCTCCGCCATCTCAGCGGTGAGGAGCCAACCCTCACCCATCTTGTCGCCGGTGGAGATGAGGCCTTCCGTCAGCTTCACCAGCTCCTTAAAGGGCAGAGGCGCGTGGTAGCCGTTGTCCTTCAGAACGGCGATCATTACCTTTTCCATGCTCTCGATAAAGGCCAGCAGCACGTCGGAGACATGTTTTTCCAGGAAAGTTCCGCCGTACAGCCGGGCGTTGTCGGAGAGATTGTAAATACAGTACTGCACAAAGCCCATAAGGCCCGGCAGGTTCACCTCGCAGTCCTGGGTGGCCAGGAACTTTTCCAGGTCGTTGTTGCCTAGGGGTGAGTATTTCACATAGATCTCGCCCACCACGCCGACCTTCACCTTGGGTACACGGTGGACGGGGATGGATGCGAAATCCGCCGCGATCTTGGGCATGGCGGCTTTCACCTCCCGGCCGGACCAACCCTTGTCCGCCCGGACCCAGCCGCAGATGGTGTCCAGCCACTTTTCCTGGCAGGCAGCCGCGGCGCCCTTTTCAATCTCGTAAGGCTCCGTCTGGGCGCGCAGAGCCACCAGCAGGTCGCCGTAGTAGATGACCGCCAGGAGCTTACGCATGAAAGGCAGCGTCATGGGGAAGCCGGAGTCCTTCTCCAGGCCGGAGAAGTTTAGGCTCACCACCGGCACCTGGGGATACCCGGCCTTTACCAGGGCCTTGCGCAGCAGGTGGATATAGTTGGAGGCCCGGCAGCCGCCGCCGGTCTGGGTGATGATGAGGGCGGTGTGGTCCAGGTCGTATTTCCCGGAGCCCAGAGCATCCAGGAACTGGCCGATGACCAGCAGCGCCGGATAGCAGGTATCGTTGTGGACGTACTTGAGGCCCAGCTCACACACCTGGCTGCCGCAGTTTTCCAGCAGCTCGCACTGGTAGCCCGCCTGCTCCATGGCGGCGGCCAGGATGCGGAACTGCACGGGAGCCATGTTGGGGATGAGGATCTTGTGGGTCGTTTTCATCTCCGGGGTGAATTTGGGATAGTTCTGAAATTCCAGCTCCATGCCTCACGCCTCCTTTCGCTTTTCGTCCTGCTCATCCAGAGCGGCGAACAGGCTCCGCAGGCGGATGCGCACGGCGCCCAGGTTGGTGATCTCATCGATCTTCAGCTGGGTATACAGCTTGCCGCCAGCCTGCAAAATCTCTCTCGTCTCATCGGAGGTGATGGCATCCACGCCGCAGCCGAAGCTCACCAGCTGTACCAGGTCCATATCGTGGTGCTGGCAGCAGTACTTGGCCGCCGCGTACAGTCGGGCGTGGTAGGTCCACTGGTTCAGCACCGTGGTGGGGAATTTCTCCACCCGGTTGGAGATGGAGTCCTCCGTCACCACCGCCGCGCCGGCACGGGTGATGAGGGTATCGATGCCGTGGTTCACCTCTGGGTCCACGTGGTAGGGACGGCCCGCCAGCACGATGATGCGGCGGCCTGACCCCCGGGCCTGCTCCATGATGCGCTCCCCCTCCTTCCGGATGAGGGACATATGGTGGGCATACTCGGCGTAGGCGGTGTCAGCCGCCTCCTGGACCTCTTTTTTGGAGATGTCCGGGAAGTAGCCCCGCAGAATGGTGAAAATCTTCTTGGTAAAGTCCTTGGGACGGTGGAGGCCAACGTAGTCGTAGATGAACTTGGTCTCCTTTACCTCCGGGCAGTTGCCGGCAATGACCTCCGGATAATAGGCCACCACGGGGCAGTTATAGTGGTTGTCCCCCAATCCCTCGTCCAGGTTGTAGGTCATGCAGGGATAGAAGATAGCGTCCAACCCCAGCTTGGAGAGGAACTGGATGTGGCCGTGGGCCAGCTTGGCCGGGAAGCAGGCGGTGTCACTGGGGATGGTGCCCTGGCCCTTCAGATACAGGTCCCGGCTGGAGAGGGGGCTGTGGTACACGGCAAAGCCAAGCTTTGTGAAAAACGTGTGCCAGAAAGGCAGCAGCTCCCACATGTTTAGGCACAGGGGGATGCCGATCTTGCCCCGCTTGCCGGGGCTGGGCTTATAGTCCAGAATCAGCTTGCGCTTGTAGGCGTACAGGTTCCCCTCCCCGGTGTCCGCCTTGCCGGTGACAGGCCGGTCACAGCGGTTGCCGCTGATGAACGTGGAACCATCGGCGAAGGTGTTGATGGTCAGCTGGCAGTTGTTGCCGCAGCGGCCGCAGACCTCGCTGCGGTTCTCCTGACGGAAGGATGCCAGGCCCTCCCGGCCCAGGAGCGAGCTGGTCTGATTGGCAGACGCCTTGCCCCGGCCGTACAGGGCCGCGCCGAAGGCGCCCATAAGGCCGGCGATGTCCGGTCGGATGACCTCCACGCCCATTTCCTTCTCAAAGGCCCGGAGGACGGCTTCGTTGTAAAACGTGCCGCCCTGGACCACGATGTTCCGCCCCAGCTCCTCGGGAGAGGCGGCGCGGATGACCTTGTAAATGGCGTTTTTCACCACGGAGATAGAAAGGCCGGCGGAGATGTTCTCAATGGTGGCGCCGTCCTTCTGGGCCTGCTTCACGCTGGAGTTCATGAAAACCGTGCAGCGGCTGCCCAGGTCCACAGGCCGGTCCGCGAACAGGCCCAGAGCGGCAAACTCCTTCACATCATAGCCCAGCGCCTGGGCAAAGGTCTGGAGGAAGCTGCCGCAGCCGGAGGAACAGGCCTCGTTGAGGAAGATATTGCTGATGGCACCGTCCTCGATCTTGAAGCACTTCATGTCCTGGCCGCCGATGTCGATGATGAAATCCACGTTGGGCAGGAAGTGGCGGGCGGCGGTGAAATGGGCCACGGTCTCCACCACGCCGTAATCAGCGTGGAAGGCGGCCTTGGCCAGGTCCTCGCCGTAGCCGGTGGTGGTGACGGAGGCCACATGGAGGGCCGGATGCTCGTCATACAGCTTTTGCAGCACCTCCCGGATGAGGGGAACGGGATTGCCCAGGTTGGGCCGGTAATCCGTAAAGAGGATGCGGGCCTCCTGGTCGATGACCACCAGCTTCACAGTAGTGGAGCCGGAGTCGATGCCGATGTGCACCGGAGCGGCATAGTCCGGGCCGAAGGGCACACGGGGCACCGTGGCCTTGGCGTGGCGGGCAAGGAAGGCCTCGTATTCCTCCCGGCTTTCAAACAGAGGCGGCTGAGAGCGGTAGGTCTCCGCCGCGCCGTGGAGCTGCAGCTGGTCCGCCACCTCCCGCAGGTCAAACTCCTGGTCGGAGTAAAAAGCGGCGCCCAGGGCCACGAACAGCAAGCTGTTCTCCGGGCAGGTGCCCTTCACCCCCAGGGTCTTGTCAAAGCTGGCGCGCAGGCAGCGGGAGAAGGTCAGCGGCCCGCCCAGGTACAAAACATTTCCGCGGATGGGCCGGCCCTGGGCCAGGCCCGCGATGGTCTGGTTTACCACCGCCTGGTAAATACTGGCGGAGATGTCCTCCGCCTTGGCGCCCTGGTTGATGAGAGGCTGCACATCGCTCTTGGCGAACACGCCGCAGCGGGAGGCGATGGTGTACGTCTTTTCGGCCCGCTGGGCGGCGGCGTCCATCTCGTCAGCGGTCATTTTCAGCAAGGTTGCCATCTGGTCAATGAAGGCGCCGGTGCCGCCAGCGCAGGAGCCGTTCATCCGCACCTCCGTGCCGCCGGTGAGGAAGAGGATCTTGGCGTCCTCACCGCCCAGCTCGATGATGACATCGGAGCCGGGCACCAGACGGTTGGCGGCCACCCGGGTGGCGAACACCTCCTGCACGAAGGGAACATGCACGCTCTCCGCCATACCCATGCCGGCAGAGCCGGAAATGGCGCACAGCGCCCGTCCGCCGGGCACATACCGCTCCGCCACCCGCCGCAGCAGCTCCTCGGATTTTTCCAGGATGTGGCTGAAGTGCCGCTCATATGTACTGTAAACGATTTGGTCCGCGTCGTCCAGAACCACGCATTTAATGGTGGTGGACCCCACGTCAAGTCCTACTTTCAAAGTCATGCCTCCTTCAGGAAAACGGTTACGTGCCCTTTTCAGCCCGTACCCGATACGATACCACATTAGTTCGTATCTTACTCTTTTTCGACAGAATGTGCAATTGGAAATCCCACCGAAGGCTGTAAAGAATTTGTTAAAAATCTTTGATGCTTTTCATTTATCCAATCTTATGATATACTTGTCCCACTTTAGAATGAAAACGAGGTCGACCCCTATGGATACCGTTTTGCTCCACTGCTGCTGTGCACCGTGCTCTCTCAGCTGTATCGACCCCCTTAGGGCCGAGGGCATTGAGCCGGTGGCCTTTTGGTACAACCCCAACATCCACCCCTGGAAGGAATACCAGGCCCGGCGGGACTGCCTGCTGGAATACGCCCCCACCATCGGCATGGAGGTGCGGGTCCGGGAGGATTACGGCCTGCGGCAGTTCGTGGAGCATGTGGCGGGAGACATCGACCACCGCTGCGCCTACTGCTATGAGCACCGCATCGAGGGCACGGCCCGTTACGCTGCTGAGCACGGCTTCACCCACTTTACCACCACCCTGCTGGCAAGCCTTTACCAGGACCACGAGGGGATCATCCGGGCGGCGGAAAAATACGCCAGGCAGTACGGCGTGGAATTTTTGTACCGGGATTTCCGCCCCAATTTCCGGGCTGGGAATCAAAGGGCCCGGGAGCTGGGCTTCTATATGCAGAAGTACTGCGGCTGTGTGTTTTCCGAGGCAGACCGCTATCAAAAGCAGATTGACCGGGACAAGGCAAGGTTTTCAGAATAAGGAAAAGGCAGGCACCGCCTGCCTTTTTGTATGTTCCCTGGGCCGCCATCATCCGGCGGCTGGTGCGGATATACAGCACGGCCACCAAAGCGGTGGACAGTATGTCCGCCGCCGGCTGGGCCCACAAAAGGCCGTTCATACCCAGCAGTGCCTCCAGCAAAAACAGCGCAGGAATGTAAATGATGCCCTGCCGGCTGAGATTGACGACCAAAGCCGCCGTAGCGGCGCCCATGGCCTGTAAGGCACTGCCCAGCACATAAAACACGCCGAAAAGGCAACTGGTGGTCAGCAGGATGCAGGCAAAAGCCACCGCGTATCCAAACGCCGCCGGGTCTGTGAGAAAACCGCATGGATGCTTTCAGCCGCTCCCAAAGCCCCGCGCCCACACAGTATCCGATCAGCGGTTGGATGCCCTGGCCAAAGCCAATGCAGATCATGCCGGTCATCATGGTCACCTTCATGGCAACGCCGATGCCTGCCACCGCCATATCGCCGTAAGCGGTCATCCGGGCATTGACCACGATCTGGGAAACGCTCATCAGCAAGGAGCCCAGGGAGGCCGGGATGCCGATGGCCAGCACTCCGGTGCACACCTTCTCTCCTGCTTGAAAGTCCCGCGGATGGATGCTGAGGGTGGATTTTCCCCGCAGGAAGTAGAGAATGTAGTAGCCCGCGCCCACCACGTTGCCGATGACGGTGGCAATGGCCGCGCCGGCGATCTCCCAACCGAAGGCCAGGATCATAATGGGGTCCAACACCACATTCAAAAGATTGCCCAGGAGTTGTCCCATCATGGCCGTGCCGGAGCGTCCCTCTGCCCGGATGACATTGGAATAGCAGTTGGCAATAAGCACAAAGGGTCCGGACAGTGACACAATGGTGAGATCCGTCCTGGCGAAGTGCCAGGTATCCGCGCTGGCGCCCACCAGCCACAGGATCTGGTCCATGAAAATGAGGAACAGTGCGGACATCACCAGTCCCACGGCCACACAGCTCCACATGCAGAAGGAGCAGACCCGTTTGGCATACTCTGGTCGTCCCTCCCCCATGGCCCGGGAGATGACCGAGGTGCCGCCGATGCCGAAAACAGTTCCCACCGACATGAAGATCAAAAAGACCGGCGTGGCCAGAGATACCGCCGCTACCTGCAGGTCGTCATGGGTCTGGCCGATAAAAAATGTATCCGCCAGGTTGTACACCAGCACCATCAGCATGGCCGCCATGGCGGGCACCGCGTTTTTCAGCACCGCCGTGGAGACAGGTGCCTTTTCAAAAATGTCCATGGACTGTTTTTCATTCATAGTTTGTTCCTTTTTCAGTATGCCTTTCTAAATTTAATACTACGCTATTAATATCATGCTATTAATTCGACCTATAAAATGTCCGCCTGTGAGCGGACATTTTATTGCAAAGTATCCCGTACCTTTCGCAGCAGCACCAGCAGGATACCCCGCTCGGCCTCCGTCAGTCCGGAGAGAAGCTCCGTTTCTGTCTGGGCCATGTTTTTTTCCGCCTGCCGGCAGCACGCCTCGCCCGCCGCCGTAATGCGGACCAGCTTTACCCGGCGGTCCGCCGGGTCTCCAAAGCTCTCTACAAATCCCTTCTGTTCCAGCCGGACCGTAATGCCCGCCGCTGTGGACTGCGCCACCCGCAGCGACTGCTCCAGAGACTTCAAGGGAAGCGTTCCGCCCTCTTCGCAGTGCAGAGCCAGCAGAACGCCGAACTGCGCCATCGTCATTCCCATGGGCCGCATGGCGTTGTTGGCGTTGCGCTCCAGCGCGTCGTGGATCTGCTTGATGAGCCCACCGCAGGAATCCTGTGGATGCATTCTGCCGTCTCCTTTCTTTTTAAAAAAATAGCATGCTTTCATTTTCTTGTCAAGTAGTATCGAGACATTTCCTGGTTTCAAGCGTGCGGCCCTGCCGGCAGGCAAAAAATAAGCGCCTGCTTTGCAGGCGCTTATTTTCAGTTCTTCAAGCTGTGCAGGGGTGCGGGGATACGGCCTCCCCGGGCGATGAACGCGGCGCTGGACTCCGGATGCACCGGCATGACGGGAGCACTGCCGAACAAGCCGCCGATCTCCACCGTGTCACCCACGGTCTTGCCGGGAGCGGGGATCAACCGGACAGCGGTGGTCTTGCAGTTGACCATGCCGATGGCCGCCTCGTCGGCGATAATGGCCGCCAGGGTCTCGGCGGAGGTATCGCCGGGGACAGCGATCATATCCAGGCCCACAGAGCACACGCAGGTCATGGCCTCCAGCTTGTCAAGGCACAGCACGCCGCTGCGGGCGGCGGCGATCATGCCCTCGTCCTCACTGACGGGGATAAAGGCGCCGGACAAGCCACCCACAGAGGAGGACGCCATAACGCCGCCCTTTTTCACGGCATCGTTCAGCATGGCCAAAGCCGCTGTGGTGCCGTGGGTGCCGCAGACTTCCAGGCCCATCTCCTCCAGGATGCGGGCAACGCTGTCGCCCACGGCGGGAGTTGGAGCCAGACTCAGATCCACGATGCCGAAGGGCGTGTCCAACCGGCTGCTGGCCTCCCGGGCCACCAGCTGGCCCATGCGGGTGATGCGGAAGGCGGTCTTTTTGACAGTCTCCGCCACCACGTCGAAGGGCTGACCCTTCACGGCCTGGAGAGCGTGGTGGACCACACCGGGGCCGGAGACGCCCACGTTGATAACCTTCTCCGCTTCACCCACACCGTGGAAGGCACCGGCCATGAAGGGATTGTCCTCCACAGCATTGCAGAACACCACCAGCTTGGAGCAGCCAAGGCCATCCTGGTCCGCCGTGGCCTGGGCGATCTCCTTGATGATCCGGCCCATGAGAGCAACCGCGTCCATATTGATGCCCGCCTTGGTGGAGCCCACATTGACGGAGGAGCAGACATAGCTGGTAGAGGCCAAGGCCTCCGGGATAGAGCGGATGAGCTTTTCGTCCGCCAGGGTCATGCCCTTCTGGACCAGGGCGGAATAGCCGCCGATGAAGTTGACGCCACAGGCGGCAGCGGCCCGGTCCATGGCATGGGCGAAGGGTACGTAATCCTCCGTCTCGCTGGCACCGGCTACCAGGGCCATGGGCGTGACGGAGATGCGCTTGTTGACGATGGGAATGCCGAACTCCCGCTCGATGTCCTCGCCGGTTTTCACCAGCTTTTCCGCGTAGCGGGTGATCTTGTCGTAGATTTTATCGCAGGCCCGCTTCGGGTCCGGGTCGCAGCAGCTGAGCAGCGAGATGCCCATGGTGATGGTGCGGATGTCCAGGTGCTGCTGGTCGATCATTTCGATGGTGGAGAGGATCTCCTTTTGATTGAGCATGGTCTCCCCTCCCCTTTAAATGCGGTGCATGGCGTCGAAGATCTCCTCCCGCTGGATGCGGATGGACAGGTCCATCTTCCCGCCCAGCTCCGCCAGGGCGGTGCCCAGCTCGCCGATGGTGGCGGTGGACTTACTGACATCTACGGCCATGACCATGGTGAAAGCACCCTGGAGAATGGTCTGGGAGATGTCCAGAATGTTGACGTTGTACTCGGACAGCAGGATGCAGATGGCGGCAATGATGCCCACCTTATCCTGGCCCACGACGGTGACGATGGCGTTCATAGTGTTCCTCCTTGATGTGCCGCGGGGTTGCGGCCCTTTTTCAGAAATCGGTTTATCTTACCACAAACCCTGCTTTAAGTAAAGGGCGCACTCCTTGGAGTGCGCCCCATTGCGCCGTTTGGACCGGACCGGCCGGTTTACAGCTCGTCAAAGAACTTGGCGTGAATGGCCTTCACAGCCTTGTTCACATCCTCCTCGTCCAAAAGAACGGAAACACGGATCTCGGAGGTGTTGATCATCTGGATGTTGATGCCCGCCTCGTACAGCGCCTCAAACATCTTGGCGGCCACGCCGCAGTTGCTCATGAGGCCGGCGCCCACGATGGACACCTTGCCGATGGCTTCATCAGACTCGATATGGTCGAATTTCAGGACCTCCTTGTGGTCGTTGAGGACGGTCTCCGCCTCCTCCAGGTCCTTTTTGTGGACGGTAAAGGTAATATCCTTCGTATCCTCACGGCCAATGGACTGCAGGATCACGTCCACGTTGATGTTGTGCTTGCTCAGCAGGTCAAAGACCTGGAACGCGACGCCGGGGTTATGCTGCAGCCCCACCAGAGCGATGCGGGCGATGCTGACGTCCTTTGCCACGCCGGCAATGTTGGTTTTTTCCACTTTGGTGACCTCCTTAACTTTCGTGCCGGGCTTACGCTCCAGACTGGACACGACTTCCAAATTCACTCTGAACTTCTTCGCCAGCTCCACGCTGCGGTTGTGGAGCACCTGGGCGCCCTGGGATGCCAGCTCCAGCATCTCGTCGTAGGTGATCTCCTCCAGCTTGCGGGCATTGGGCACGATGCGGGGGTCGGTGGTGTACACGCCGTCCACATCCGTGTAGATCTGGCAGAGCTTTGCCCGGAAGGCCGCCGCCAGCGCCACGGCGCTGGTATCGGAGCCGCCCCGGCCCAGGGTGGTCACATCGCCCACCCGGTCCACGCCCTGGAAGCCGGTGACGATGACGATGCGGTGCTGGTCCAGCTCCGCCTGGATGCGTTCGGAATCGATCCGCTTGATGCGGGCGTCGGAATGGACGCCGGTGGACTGGATGCCCACCTGCCACGCCGTCAAGGACACGCAGGGCAGGCCCATGGCCTCCAGCGCCATGGCGCACAGCGCCACGGAAACCTGCTCTCCGGTGGATAGCAGCATATCCATCTCCCGCTTGGAGGCGTGGGGATTGATCTCCTGGGCCTTGGCGATGAGCTCATCCGTGGTGTCTCCCTGGGCGGAGAGAACCACGATCAAGTCATTTCCCTCCAGATACTTCTCCGCGATGATACCGGCGACATTCCGGATGCGCTGCGCGTCCCTCACGGAGCTGCCGCCGAATTTTTGTACGATCAAACTCATAGTGTTTCCTTCTTTGCCTCAGATTGGTTCTTGCTATCATACGCCGGACAGCGCCGGTCCGTACCGCCTTACGGGAGGACCCGCATACAGGCCAGCACCCGCAGGTTCCCCGCCTGCTGCCGGGCCTCCAGGCCGCTGATGCGGTCTGTCAAAAACGCCGTCTCCCCGTCCTCGGACAAAACCTCCACCTGTCCGAAGCTCATGGCCGCGTCGGCCAAGCTCCCCTCAATGCGGAAGTAATACCGGGTGTGGAGCTCCGCCGGGTCTTCAAAGCCCGCGGCATCCGGCGACCAGCCGATCTCCTCCCGCCGGGGACTGGCCTGCAGAGCCTCCATCACATCCGCCACGCAGGCGGAGGCGGTGGGCATCTCGCCGGCGCCCTTGCCGTAAAACATAACGTCGCCGGTGGCGTTGCCACGGATGACCACGGCGTTGAATACATCCTCCACATTGGCGATGGGATTGTCCTCGGGAATGAGGTGCGGCGCCACATACGCCGTCCGTCCGCCCCCCGGCAGGCGCACCGCCCGGCCCAGCAACTTGATGCGGTAGCCGGCCCGCTCCGCCAGCTTCACATCCCGCAGGGACAGCTTGGAAATGCCCTCCATGGGCACTTTGTCCGGGTCCACCTGGTGCCCGAAGGCCAGGTCCGCCAGGATACAGGTCTTGCGGCCGGCGTCGATGCCCTCAATGTCGGCGGTGGGGTCCGCCTCCGCATAGCCCTTGGCCTGGGCCTCCCGCAGGGCGTCCGCGAAAAAGGCCCCGGTGCGGACCATGCGGGTCAAAATATAATTCGTGGTTCCGTTGAGGATGCCGTACACCTCGTCGATACGGTTGGCAGCCATGCACTGGGTCAAGGGATGCAGAACGGGGATGCCTCCGCCCACGCTGGCCTCAAACAGGTAGTTGACGTTTTTCTTTTTAGCCAGAGCCAACAGCTCGTAGCCCTTTTCCGCCACCAGCTGCTTATTGGCGGTGACCACGTGCTTGCCCGCCATCAGCGCCCGCTTCGTATACTCGTAGGCCGCACCCACGCCGCCGATGGTCTCCACCACCACGCGGATGCTGTCGTCCTCTTCAATCTTTTTAAAATCATCCGTCATCAGCTGGCGGTAGGGACCGTCTTTAAAATGGCGGACCAGAATGGTCTTGACCTGCAGCGGCTCTCCCAGCTTCCGCTCGATCTGCCGGGAATTTTCCGCCACCACTTTGGCAACGCCGGTGCCCACCGTGCCAAGACCCATGATCGCGATCTGAATCATTTGTACGCTCCTTCTTATCAGCCTGCCAGGATCTCAAATTTCACGACACCCTCCAGGCCCTCCACATCCATCAAAAGCTGCTCCAGGGATTCCGCCATCTCGGAGGTCTCCGCGGAGATGGTCACCGCCGCGCAGCCGTTGGTGGGAATACTCTGGTTGATGGTGAGGATATTGGCGCCGGAGGACGCGAACACCGCCAGTACCCGGGACAATACGCCGGTATTGTCCTTCAGCATGGCATAGAAGGTGATGATATGCTCGGACTTCATGTCGTTGAAGGGCTGGACGGAGTCCTTGTACTTATAGAACGCACTGCGGCTGATACCGGCCAGCTTCGTGGCCGCGCCCACAGTGTCCACCTCGCCGGTCTGCATCATGCGCTTGGCCTCCGCCACCTTGATGAAGATCTCCGGCAGAGCGTCTGCCGCCACGATATAATATTTGATCTCTCTTGCCATTTTGTCTGCCTCCTACGGTCAAATGTCTTTCCATATGGCTCATCTTAACAAAAAACAGTCGCACATGCAACGGAAATGTCAAAATTTCTTTTGGGGAAAACAGGGAAAGTTATGTTCTTTTGTCCGCCTATCGTGGGCAAAATGCCAAGAAGGAAAAAAACGCCCGGCGGACCGCCAGGCGCTTTTTTCCCTCAAACATTTTATTTTTCCGCCTCATAGACCGCTTTCATGGCCTTATAGGTCTCATAGCAGTCCAGCTTTGCCACTGTCTCAAAGGGGGCGTGCATGCTGAGCACCGGCACGCCGGCGTCCAGCGTGGTGATGTTGCGGTTGGCCATATACATGGCCACGGTGCCGCCGCCGCCGGCGTCCACCTTGCCCAGCTCCGCGATCTGCCAGACCACGCCCGCCCTGTCCAGCAGGCCCCGGACATAGGCCACTGTCTCCGCGTCGGCGTCGGAGGCGCCGGACTTGCCCCGGGCGCCAGTGTACTTGCAAAGGCCGATGCCGTAGTTCAGATAGGCGGCGTTGCGCTTTTCATACACCTCGGCGAAATCGGGGTCGTAGGCCGCCGTCACATCGGCGCTGAGGCAGAAGGAGTTCTCGTAGCACACCCGCAGGGCGGCGCCCTGGGCCTCACACAGGTCCTCCAGGAACGTGTCGAAAGCCGCGGACTGCATGCCCGTCACACCGTCGGAGCCGATCTCCTCCTTATCCGCCAGCATGCAGACAGCGGTCTTGGCAGGGGTGCCCTCCAGGTCCAGCAATGCCCGCAGGGCGGCGTAGCCGCAGACCCGGTCATCGTGGCCGTAGGCACCGATCATGGAGCGGTCCAGGCCGATGTCGCAGGCGTTCACGGCGGGGACAGCCTCCAGCTCCGCAGAGGTAAAGTCGTCCTCCGTAATGCCGTACTTCTCGTTCAGCAGCTTCATCACCGCCAGCTTCACCCGTCCGGTGTCCTCCTCATCGCCGATGGGGCGGCTGCCCAGCAGAAGGTTCAGCGTCTCGGCGGGGATGGCGCTGGCCAGGGGCTTTTTAGCCTGCTCCTGGCCCAGGTGGGGCAGCAGGTCCGTGATGACCAGCTTGGGGTCTCCCCTGTCGGCGCCGATGTTCACCTGCACCGCGGTGCCGTCCTTCAGCGCCACCACGCCGTGGAGCTCCAGGGGAATGGTCACCCACTGGTACTTGCGCAGGCCGCCGTAGTAGTGGGTCTTGAAAAAGGCCAGCTCGCTGTCCTCATACAGCGGATTGGGCTTTAGGTCCAGCCGGGGAGAATCGATATGGGCGGCGGCGATTTGGACGCCCTCCGCCAGACCCTTGGCGCCGATATGGGCCAGCATGACGGCCTTGCCCCGGTTGCAGCGGTACAGCTTGTCCCCGGGCTTCACAGCCATGCCCCGGACAAAGGGCCGGTAGCCCCTGGCCTCCGCCAGGCGGACAGTCTCCGCGGCGCACAGCCGCTCCGTCTTGCCGGCGTCCAGATACGCCATATAGTCCCGGCAGTAGTCCTCCATGGCGGAAAGCTCCTGGCCGCCGACCTTGTCATAGCCGTTTTTCTGGGTGGAAAACAGCTTTTTCTTCAGTTCCTTCATATCATTTGTTTCCATGTGCCTTTTCCTCCTTGATGGTCTCCACGAGGCGTCCGAAAAATTCCTTGGCCTCCGCCTCAAAGGCCTCCGCCGTGTCGGCGCCGTTATTCAGTTCAAAGTCGCACCGGCCCCGGTAATACTCGTCGGGCTTCTGGGCGGAGATGCGCAGGCGGGCATACTGCTCCGGGATATTGTCCCGTGCCATGATGCGCCGGACCCGCAGCTCCAAGGGCGACGTAATGGCCACCGTTTTGTCACACAGCTGGTCCACGCCGCTTTCCAACAAGTTGATGGCGTCGATGGCGAACAGGCGGTAATCCTCATCCGCCAGCAGGTGGCTGACCTCCGGCTTCATGAACTGATAGACGATGCTGTTGAGCTGCGCCATGCGGTCCTTGTCGCCAAAGACCTCCTCCCCCAGCCGCTTCCGGTCCAGCTTGCCGTCCAGGCTGAATACGCCGGGGAAGGTGGTGTGGATGGCGGTGCGCAGGCCCTCGTCGCTCTCCAGCATCCGGTGGTACACGGCGTCACAGTCGATGACCTTTCCGCCCAGAGACTCAATGGCCCGCAGGGCGCTGGTCTTGCCGGCGCCGGTGCCGCCGGTGATGCCCACCACCACTTGAGTGCTGTCCGCCTCAATGATGTGGAAGCCGGCGGCCTTTTTCAGCCGGTTTCCCACCGCCAGGCCCAGGCCGCGGTTGTCCGGGCACTGGGCGTAGATCTCCTTCACGGCACTGCTGTCAAAGGTCCGCAGGGCGTCGAACACCCGCTGGGAATGGGCCAGCTTATCGGCGCTGGGGCCCAGGGAATGGACCTCCTGGGCCGAAAACAAGTGGACGTACTCATCAAAGCAGATGACGCCGTCACCGGGCTTCACCCGCCGCAAAATCTCCTGGGCGGACTTGTCCGGTGCGCCGGTAACCACCGTCACAGGCGCCTTGGGAGCGTAGTGGCGGTACTTCATGCCGGGGGCCTTGGGCTGCTCGCCGGCGCTCAGGGCACGGGTGACGGCCTTGTCCACGTCAATATGGCCGATGAGCCGCTCCAAATCCTCCAGGGGCAGTCCGCCGGGACGCAGCAGGCGGGGCGGATCGCAGGTCAAGTCCAGGATGGTGGACTCCACACCCACGGAGCAGGGACCGCCGTCCACCACGCCCTCAATCTTGCCGTCCATATCCTCCAGCACGTCCTGGGCCGTGGTGCAGCTGGGACGGCCGGAGGTGTTGGCGCTGGGCGCCGCCACAGGCACGCCGGCCTCCCGGATAATGGCGGCGGTAACTGGGTGGGCGGGGCAGCGCATGGCCACGGTGTCAAGACCGGCGGTGATGACGGCGGGCACCACATCCGTCCGGCACTTCAAGATCATGGTCAGAGGACCGGGCCAGAACTTCCGGGCCAGCACATAGGCCAGGGGCGGGATGTCCCGGCAGTACCGGGGCAGCCACTGCTGGCCGGGAATGGTCAGAATGAGTGGATTGTCCTGGGGACGGCCCTTGGCCTCGAAAATGCGCTTGACGGCTTTTTCGTCCAGGCCGTTGGCCGCAAGGCCGTACACCGTCTCCGTGGGGATGCCCAGAAGGCCTCCGTCCCGCAAAATTTTGGCGGCGGCACTGATCTTCTCCTCAATGCCCTTCTGGGGACCCTTGGTGTCCCGCAGGTCAAAATACAATGTCTGCATAACTTCGCCTCTATCTCTTTCATCGGGCCGCGGCCCGGTTCATTCTTATTTACGCTTCCCCGCTTTTCAGCTTTTCCGCCTGGTCAGCGGTGACCAGGGCATCGATCAGCTCGTCCAGGTCGCCGTCCATGATGGCGTCAATTTTATAGAGGGTCAGGCCGATGCGGTGGTCCGTCACCCGGCCTTGGGGAAAATTGTAGGTGCGGATGCGCTCGCTGCGGTCGCCGCTTCCCACCTGGCTCTTCCGCGCCCCGGCGATGGCGGCGTCCTGCTTGGCCCGCTCCATCTCATAGAGCCGGGACCGCAGGACCTTCATGGCCTTATCCTTGTTCTTATACTGGCTCCGCTCGTCCTGGCACTCCACCACAAGGCCCGTGGGCAGGTGGGTGATGCGGATGGCGGACTCTGTTTTATTCACGTGCTGGCCGCCGGCGCCGGAAGCGCGGTATGTGTCGATCTGCAGGTCCTTGGGGTCAATGGAGAGCTCCACCTCCTCCGCCTCCGGCAGCACCGCCACGGTGGCGGCGCTGGTGTGGACCCGGCCGGCGGACTCCGTCTCCGGCACCCGCTGGACCCGGTGGACGCCGCTTTCAAATTTCAGCCGGGACCAGGCGCCCTCACCCTCAATGAGGACGCTGCACTCTTTCACGCCGCCCAGCTCCGTTTCATTGAGGTTCACGATATCCAGTTTCCAGTCCCTGGCCTGGGCGTACATGGTGTACATCCGCAAAAGGGAGTGGGCAAACAGCGCCCCCTCCTCGCCGCCGACGCCACCCCGCAGCTCCATGACCACGTTTCGGCTGTCGCTGGGGTCTTTGGGCAGCAGCAATCGCTTCAGCTCCTGCTCCAGCCGCTCCGATTCCTCCCTGGCGGCGGCGTATTCCTCCTGGGCCAGTTCCCGGAAATCCGGGTCGTGGAGCAGGCTCTCCGCCGACTCCCGGTCCGCCTCCGCCTTCTGCAGAGCCTGCCAGGCCGTCACCACCGGCTCCAGCTCCTTCAGCTCCCGGGTAACGGCTTTCAGCCGCTCACTGTCCCCGTACACCGCCGGGTCGCCCAGCTGCGCCTGCAGGTCCTCGTACCGCAGGGCGATCTCCTTTAGTTTTTCCCGCATGGGCATGCTCCTTCCCTAAAAATCAGAAAAAGAGCTATGCTACCGGGCCAACAGCTCCCGCACCTGGCGGAGAAACTCCTCCTGCCAGAAGGTATAACCCACGGAGCCGCTGCGCAGGGACACCGCCGCCCCGTGAGGCTGAGCGGTATACAGGTCCATCTGGTCGTAGACCTCCTCGTTTTTACCGTCGCTGCTGCGGGTGACCACATAGGCCACGTTTTCCAGCTTTTGACCATGAGCCTTCAAAAAAGTCCGCATGACGCTGCTGCACCGGCCCGCCCACACAGGTGTACCCAGGATGACCAGCCGGTAGTCCTGGAGGCGCTTCTCCGTCTCAAAATGGGAGAGGGGCTGGGTGGTCTTTTTCATGGCGTCCATGCCGCAGCGGAGCCAGCCCTTGAAGCCGCCCCGCTCCACGGCGTCGTGGATCTCCACCAGCTCGGCGTCCAGGGCCTCCGCCACCTCCAGCATGGCCTTTTTGGTCTTGCCGGAGCGGGAGTAATACAAACACAATACGTCGCTCATTTTCTTCTCCTCAATCAAAAATCAGGGTCTTGCCCAGGGCGAAGAACTCCCGGACATAGTAATTTGCGTTCAGCAGCAGCCAGGGGACCTCCGCCGGGATGTCCAGGACCGTCAATCCCTGCCGCTGGGCGATGAGGTGGGCACGGAAGCAGTGGAAATCGTTGGTGACCACCGCCACCACCGCCGTTTCCGGGTCAACGCCCGCCTGCCGCAGCACCTCTTTGGAAAAGGCGAAGTTCTCCGCCGTGGAGGTGGAGCGCTCCTCCAAAAGGAGGCGGCTCTCGTCAATTCCCAGGGCCGTCAGCTCCCGGCGCATACATTCCGCCTCGGTGATGTTCTCTCCGTCTCCCTGTCCGCCGGAAAGCACCGCCGGGATGTCCGGATGCGCCTTTAGGTACTCCGCCGCCGCGCCGATGCGGCTGCGGAGGATCAAGGAGGGGGTCTCCCCGTTGACACCGGCTCCCAGGACAATGACCGCGTCTGCCGGCAGGGCGGAATTATCCCGCTCTCCGTGGGATAAAAGCAATCCCTCCACAAGCAAAAACAACAGAAATACGGTGGAAAGTCCGACAAGGAATATCCGTTGACACCACTTGCCGATCCTCGATTTTTCCGCCCACCGGCCCAGGAAAACCGCCAGGAGGCACACTCCCGCCAGCCCCAGTGCCAAAACGCCGGAGAACCGGATGCCCGGCACCACGGTCAGGCTCAAAAGGGATATGAGCAGCAGGAACACCGCCAGGACCCACAGGACTTTTTCTCTCTTTGTCACAGGCCTCTCCTCTTTTGGGAAGTGTTAATCCCCGGCTTCCAGGCTCAGCGCCTCCCACTTTTCGTACAAGGCGTCCAATTCCGCCTGGACAGTCTCTTTTTCCTTCATCAGCGCGTTGAGCTTTTCATAGTCACAGGCGGCGGCCTCCATGTCCGCGTCCAGCGCGGCTATGCGCTCCTCCGTTTTGGCGATGTCCCGCTCGCAGATGGTCAGCTGCCGCCGGGCAGCCTGCTGGGCCCGGTTGGCAGGGCGGGGCCGCTCTGTCACCGTCTTTTCCTTTACAGGCTTTGGCATTTCTTCCTTATTTGCTTCCTCCTGGGCTTTCATCTGCCGGTACTGGGCAAAGCCCATGGGATAGTCGGTGATGGTGCCGTCCGCCAACTCCCAAATGCGGGTGGCGAAGCGGTTGATGAAATAGCGGTCGTGGCTGACAAACAACAGCGTGCCGTCATAGGCCTCCACCGCCTCCTCGATCCACTCCCGGGAGGCGATGTCCAGATGGTTGGTGGGCTCGTCCAGAATGAGGAAGTTGATCTCGTCGTCCATGAGCATGCAAAGCCGCAGGCGGCTCTGCTCGCCGCCGGAGAGGACGGACACGGGCTTGAACACATCCTCCCCCGCAAAATCATAGGCCGCCAGCCGGTTCCGGGCGGACTGGGCGGAAAGTCCCTTTTTCGCCGCCATCATGTTCTCCACCAGGTTCCAGTCCGGGTGGTCAAAGTGGATGATCTGGGGCAGATAGGCCGCCCGCACCTGGGGGCCTGTCCGGATGCGGCCGTCGTCGGGATACAGCTCTCCCATGATCATTTTGATAAGGGTGGATTTTCCCGTGCCGTTGTCGCCGATGAGGGCGATGCGCTCACCCCCCTCGATCTTCAGCGTGATGCCGTCAAACAGGTGCTTGTCCCCGTAGCTCTTGGCGATATTCCGCAGGGCCAGCACCTCGTCGCCATGGAACTCGGCGGTGGAAAAGCGGGCGTCCATCTTCTTGGCCTTGGTGGGTTTGGCGGTGGTACGCATCCGCTCGATGCGCTTTTCCATGGAAATGGCGCGGCGGTACGTCTTGTCCATGCCCTGGAAGGCCCACAGCCGCAGCTGCTCCGCGGCCTTTTCCAGCTGCTGGATCTTGGCCTGCTCCTTCTGGTACTGCTTCATCCGCTCTTGGTAGCGGCGCTCTTTCTCCACAGCGTAAAAGCTGTAATTGCCGCTGTAAAACTCCGCCCTGCCGTCCAGTATCTCGATGACCCGGGTGACGATCCGGTCCAGAAAATAACGGTCATGGGAGATGACCACCACTGTACCCTTGAAGCCCCGGATATACTCCTCCAGCCATTCCGTGGCGTGGAGGTCCAGGTGGTTGGTGGGCTCGTCCAGCAGCAAAATGTCCGTATCCTCCAGAATGAGGCGGCCCAGGTTCACCCGGGTCTTTTCACCGCCGGAGAGGCTGTCAAAGAGCTGGCTGCGCATTTCCCGGGAAATGGACAGGCCGTTGGCCACCTTATTGACGGCCACATCCGTGTCGTAGCCGCCGAAGGCCTCGAATTTTTCAGACAGCTTGCCGTACCGCCGCAGCACGGCGGGGTCACTGTCCCCCGCCGCCATGCGGCCAGCCAGGGTCTCCATCTCTTCCGCCAGGGTCTGCAGGCGGGAAAAGGCCGTCCGCAGCACATCCTCCACCGTATAGCCGGCGGGATAGACGGGAATTTGGGAGATGAGGCCCATCCTACGGCCCTGGCCGACAGTGACGGTGCCCTCGTCATAGTCCAGCTCCCCGGTCAAAATCTTGAACAGGGTGGACTTTCCGGCGCCGTTTTTCCCCAGCAGGCCCACCCTCTCGCCCTGGTCGATCTGAAAGGTCAGCCCGTCCAGCACGTTGTGGCCCACCTCAAAGGACTTTACCAGACCGTTTACTTGAATCTCAATCATATCCCCGCTGAAGCTCTGCCACCAGCTCGCCAAAGTGCATGGCATGAGACGCCTTCACCAGCATGGCGGTATGGGGTCTCAGCTGCTGGGCAAGCTCGGCGGCCGCTTCCTCCTTCGTTGCGAAATGCAGCACAGCGCCGCCGCTTTGAGCGGTGCCGTCCGCGATTTTGGCGGCCTTCGTGCCGATGGCCACCACAAAATCGATGCCCAGCATAGCCGCCAGGGCGCCCATGTTGTAATGGGCCTGGTCCGTCAAGGCGCCCAGCTCCCCCATGTCGCCCAGGACCGCCACCTTTCGGTCGCACTCGGTCTTGGCCAGCACCTCCAGCGCCGCTGTGACAGACTGGGGATTGGCGTTGTAGCAGTCGTCCAGGATGATGCGGCCCTGGGGCAGGCGGACCACCCGCATCCGGGACCCGGCAGGCTCATAGGATGCCACGCCCCGGACGATCTCTTCATGGCTGAGACCCAGCACCTCGCCCACGGCCACCGCCATGGAGGCGGAGTAGACCATGTGCTCTCCGGGGGCGGGAATGGACAGGGCGTAGATACCCTTTTTCGTGACCACCTTGCAGGTGATGCCCTCCACACCGTGGTCCGCGATGTCCGTCACCCGGACGTCACAGTGCTCCGACTTGCCGCAGCGGATGGTGGAAAAGCCGCTTTCCACCGTGTTCAGCAGCGCGTCGTCGCCGTTGAGGACCAGGGTGCCGCCTTCCTTTAGGTTTTCCAAAATCTCGCACTTGGCCTGGAGAATGCCCTCCCGGCTGCCCAGGTATTCGATGTGGGCGTCGCCGATGTTGGAGATGACGGCAATGTCCGGCCGCACCATTTCTCCCAAATAGCGGATCTCCCCAAAGTGGTTCATGCCGGTCTCAATGACCGCCGCCTGGTGCTCCGGCCCAAGGCCCAGCAGCGTCAAGGGCGTGCCGATGTCATTATTGAAATTCTCCGGAGTTTTCAGCGTCCGGTACTTGGCTCCCAGCACGGAGGCGATCATCTCTTTCGTGGTGGTCTTGCCCACGCTGCCGGTGATCTGGACGAAGGGAATGTGGAATTGGTCCCGGTAGGCGGAGGCCAGTGCCTTAAAGGCCAGCCGGGTGTCGTCCACCTTGATGTAAAACTTATCGGGCCGCAGCTCCCGGGGCAGCCGGGCACACAGGCAGCCGGCGGCTCCCGCCGCCAGGGCGGTATCGATAAAATCGTGGCCGTCAAACTTCTCACCCACCCAGGGGAGGAACAGGCAGCCTGGCGCCACCCGGCGGCTGTCTGTGCAGACGGCGGTCACCTCCGGCGCGTCCTCCCGGGGATTCCACCACACGCCGCCTACGGCGGACGCGATCTCCTTGACTGTCATTGGCTGCATATGTCAACCTCTCCTCTTCAAGCGGTAAGACTGCTGCACGATCTCCTCGCACAGCTGGTTGTAGCTCATGCCGATGGCCGCGGCCTCCTTGGGCACCAGGCTGGCGGCGGTCATGCCGGGCAGGGAGTTCACCTCCAGGCACCAGGGACGGCCCTCTTTGTCCAGGATGAAATCCGTCCGGGAATAGACCTCCAGCCCCAGTGTCCGGTGGAGCTTCAGCGCCAGAGCGCCCATCTCCTCCTGCTGGCCTTCCGTAATGGGAGCGGGGCAGATCTCCCGGGCACCGCCGTTTTGGTACTTGGCGGCATAGTCAAAGTCCTTTTCCGCAGGCAGGATCTCCACAGCGGGCAGGGCCCGGTCACCCAAAACGCCCACTGTCAGCTCCCGGCCGAAGATGCGCTCCTCCACCAGGACACGGCCATTGAACCGCAGCACCTGCAGCAAAGCCTCCCGCAGCGCCGTCCGGTCCTCCGGCAAAAAGACGCCCAGAGAGGAGCCGCCGCCGGTGGTCTTCACCACGCAGGGCATCGGCAGCTCCGCCGCCAGACGGTCCACATCCGCCGGGGTATAGTCCAGCAGCTGCCATTTGGGTGTGGGGATGCCGGCGGAGTCCATCATCCGCTTGGTCATGGCCTTATCCATGGCCAGGCCGGAGGCCAGATACCCTCCGCCGGTGTACGGTACGCCCAAGAGGTCAAAGGCGGCCTGGACACGGCCATCCTCGCCGTCCTGGCCGTGCAGGCCCAAAAACACAATATCCGCCGCCTGGCACAGATCCAGCACGTTGGGGCCGAACAGCCGGGGGCTCTGGTCCTTCCGGCTTTTGCGGACAGCCTCCAGGTCCGGCGCCTGGGTGTCGATCTTCACATCGGGGCACAGGCCGTCCTCCGCGTCAAACAA
This sequence comes from Dysosmobacter sp. Sow4_B12, assembly GCF_052116665.1. Classification (NCBI taxonomy): domain Bacteria; kingdom Bacillati; phylum Bacillota; class Clostridia; order Eubacteriales; family Oscillospiraceae; genus Dysosmobacter; species Dysosmobacter sp. Sow4_B12. The sequence goes on from NZ_JBQKKR010000014.1 coordinate 63,319, forward strand.
GCTGTCCAGATCTCCGGGCACTTCTTCCAATCCCAGGAACAGGTCCACCAAAATGGCCCTGTGGCCGTTTTCCCGCAGGGCCCGGCACACAGAGGTGCCTGTTACCAGGGAGACCGCCCGCTCTGTGGACAGGCCTCCCGCCAAAACAACGATCTTCATTGCAGCTCATATCCCTTCCGCATGATGCGCGCATTTGCACATACTGATTCTATTATAATCTTATTTAGTTTAGCACAAAGCGGTTTTGAATACAACTACAAAAAGCTGCGGCAAAACGCCCTCCCGGAAAGCGTTTTCCGTCTTCCGGGAGAGCGTTGATCCCCTTATCCAAGCCAGTCAAAAATACCGGGCTTTTCCCCGTCCAGCAGCCGTCCCGCGGCGCTGAGCATCTGGGCGGCGTCCGCCCGTGTCACCTGGTCGGACATCGCCTCACTGCCGAAGCTGCCCGCAGCCAGTACACTGACCGCCTCCATATTCGCCACCGCCTGGGCAGCCCAGGAGGGGACGGCCTCCCGGTCGGCGTACCACACGGAAAGGTCCACATCCCCCAGGTCCAGCACCCGGTTCAGCACTGTGGCGGCCTCGTTGAAGGTAATGGGCTCCTCTCCCCGGAATGCGACGCCCTCCGCCGTGGCGGTGCCGCGGATGATGCCGTCGGTGACGCCGGCGGCGGCGTAGGCCTTGGCCCAGGTGGGAATGGCACCGTCATCGCAGAAGCCGGTCATGGTGACGGCAGTCACGTCCCGCCCCGCGGTCTCCAGGATCATGGCCAGAAACTCACTGCGGGAGACGGTTTTCTCCGGCTCAAAATAGTAGGTGTCTCCGATCTTCGCGCCGGTGAACACGCCCCGCTCCGCCAGGTCCTGGGCGGCGGCAGTGGCTGCGCTGTCCGCGGTGTCGGCGTAGGTGACGCCGGAGCGGGTCTTGTCAATGGTGACGGTGACAGTGGCCGGCAGGGATACGTTGCCGGCGGAATCCGTGGCGGTGTAGGTGAAGCTGTCTCCGCCGGTGACGCCCTCGTCGGGGGTGTAGGTGAAGTCAGCTCCGTCAATGGTGACGCTGCCCTTTCTGGGCTGCTCCGCCACGGCGAAGGTCATATCCTCCCCCTCGCTGTCCGTGGCCAGGAACCGGGCCTTGCAGGGGATGTCCCGATAGGTGGAAATGGTGATCTCCTGGGCGATGGGCGCCCCTTCCGCCGCCTCGGCGGGCGCTTTCTTTTTGCCGAACAGGGCCCCGGCGTTGACGCTCAGCAGCAACGCCGCCGTCAGTGCAAGGGCAAATGTGCGCTTCATGGTCTGCATAGTCAAGTGGATCGGACCTCCTCATTGGATTTGTTCGGAGGTAGTGTCCGCCTTTTCTGCCCGGATTATACAAAAAGCAGCCGCTTCCCGGCTGCTTTTTGCATAATACCCGATCTCACACGAAGGGGCTCCCGCCCCCTCGTACTCCCCCTGCGTCAAAGGCGCCCTTCACTTTATCCCGGACGCT
>NZ_JBQKKR010000015.1:0-52417 GCF_052116665.1 Dysosmobacter sp. Sow4_B12
CCGGGTCCGCTTCGCTGGGGCCCGGTGGGGCTCCCCGCACCGTGTCCGGGCCACCTTCTATCCCACCAGCATCAAGATCACACCGTAGATCACCGACGCCAGCGTGCCGAACACAATGACCGGCCCGGCCTCGTCGTCGCAAAGTCCGCTTTGCTCCGTTTTGCCTTCGTCAAAACTTCTCCCGCTCCCTTGCTCCTCCTCTCCCCACCGGGTCCGCTTCGCTGGGGCCCGGTGGGGCTCCCCGCACCGTGTCCGGGCCACCTTCTATCCCACCAGCATCAAGATCACACCGTAGATCACCGACGCCAGCGTGCCGAATACAATGACCGGCCCGGCCACGGTGAACATCTTGGCGGCCATGCCGGTGATGAAGCCCTCGCTTTTGAAGTCGATGGCCGGGGACACCACGGAGTTTGCAAAGCCCGTGATGGGCACCAGGGTGCCGGCGCCGCCGAAGCGGCCCAGCTTGTTATAGAGGTTCAGCCCCGTCAGCAGGGCCGACAAAAACACCAGCGTGCAGGAGGTGGCGGTGCCCGCCGCCTCCTTGTCCAGTCCCGCGCCGGTCCAGCCGTCCTGGATGGCCTGGCCCAGCACACAGATGGCGCCGCCGATGACGAAGGCCAGCGCCGTGTCCTTCACAATGGGGGATTTTTTCGCCTTGCTCTTCACATATGCCTGGTACTCCTTGGGTGACATGTCCATATCCATTCCTCGCTTCCTAACGGTTTTCCCTAGGATTCCCCGAAAAGGGAAGATCATACGCCCTTGCAAAGGCGGCGCCGGCGGGGTACACTGATAGGGACATTCCACACAATGGAGGAACCGACATGAAAGCCCCCCTAAAGCCTCTGGGTCTATATATCCATATCCCCTTCTGCAAGCAAAAATGCGTCTACTGCGATTTTTACTCCCTGCCCCGGGAGGAGGGCCGCATGGATGACTACGTGGACGCCCTGTGCGCCCACCTCACCGAAACGGCCCCCTTCGCCGCCGGCCACCAAGTGGACACCGTCTACTTCGGCGGCGGCACCCCCAGCTACCTGGGGGAAAAGCGGCTTGTCAAGATTTTAAAGACCGTTTTAAAGCGTTACCAGGTGGCCCGGGACGCGGAGATCACCCTGGAGGCCAACCCGGACTCCGCCGGGGACTGGAAGGCCTTGAAAGTCCTGCGGAAGGCAGGCTTCAACCGCATCTCCCTGGGCATGCAGTCCGCTTGTGATGAGGAGCTGCAAAGCATCGGCCGGGTCCACACCATGGACCAGGTGCGCTTGGCGGTGGAGGCCGCCCGAAAGGCGAAGTTCGATAACCTCTCTCTGGACCTCATCTACGGCCTGCCCCGCCAGACTATCCAGCGCTGGGCGGAGAACCTGGCCGCCGCCGTGGACTTGGCGCCGGAGCATTTAAGCTGCTACGGGCTGAAGGTGGAGGAGGGCACGCCCCTTTTCGCCCAGAGGGACGAGGCGGACCTTCCCGGCGACGAGGAGCAGGCGGACATGTACCTGTTCACCGTGGATTACCTGCTGCGCCACGGCTACCGGCAGTACGAGATCTCCAACTTTGCCCGGACGGGCCGGGCATCCCGCCACAATCTGAAATACTGGACCCTGGGGGAGTACGCCGGCTTCGGTCCCGGCGCCCACTCGGACTTCGGCGGCGTCCGCTACGCCTACGAAAAGGACCTGGAGGGCTACATCCGGGGCGTCCGGGACCACACGCCCATGCTGTCGGAAAACGACCGCATCCCGGACCTGGACCGGGACACGGAGTGGGTGATGCTGGGCCTGCGTACCGTGCGGGGCCTGGACCCCAAGGAATTTGAGCGACGCTTCCGCCGCCGGTTCGACTGCTTTTTGCCCTTCCTGGGCCAGTGCGTCCAGGCGGGCTACGCCGTGGAGGAGGGTGGCCGCTGGCACTTGACGCCCCGGGGCTTCCTGGTATCCAACCAGATCATCGGCGGCATGCTGGACGCCCTGGCGGAGGACAAGCGCCGCCGGGCGGAGGCCGCCGCCCGGGGCGACTTCCGGGTGGACCTCCCTTGAGTTGTGAAAAACAGGCGCGTGCGGCTTGCACGCGCCTGTTTTTTACCGGGCGACCTGGATGGCGTTCACCGGGCAGCCATTGGCCGCGTCAAAGGCCCGGCTCTCCTGGGCCTTTGACGGCTGGGCGCACACGGTGGAGACCCCCTCCACCACCCGGAACACCCCCGGCACCGCCGCCTGGCACATGCCGCAGCCGATGCAGCGGCTGCCGTCCACGGAAACTCGCATGGCTCTCCCTCCTCACGGTCGTTGTTACGACACATTATAACTGTTCCGCCGCCAAAGCGCAAGGCGCCCGCCGGAGGGAACCTTTTCCCGCCCCGTGCCGTCTTTTCTCCGGGGCGGAAATTTCCTGTCCCGCCAGATTTTTGTTTCCGCTTTGGCATTTACTTTTTCAGCGCTTTGTGCTATTCTGGTAAGACGTTATGTAGACTACCCTTGGCTTTTTTGGAGGCAAACATGAAAAAATTCCTGCGCCGCACCCTGTCGCTCCTGCTGAGCTTGAGCCTGGTGTCCTCCCTGGCGGTGACCGCCGCCGCGTCGGAGGCCCTGGGCGAGGATCTCACCACCCAGGAGACCCTTTTGAACCAGGAGACCCAGCTCTCCACCAACGTGTTCTGGAGCACCGCCTATTCGGACCTCCGGACGGAAAACCTCATTACATACACCCCCAATGACGACGTGACGCCCATCGTCACCTACGGCGACACCCTCACCGCCTGCTCCACCCTCACCACCGCCGCCAAACGGCTGGAGGGGGAGGGCTACCGGGTGGTGGCCGGCATCAACGGGGACTTCTTCAACTTCGGCACGGGCCTGCCCATCGGCCTGGTGGTGACGGAGGGCCAGCTGCGCAGCAGCGACGGCGGCTATTACGCCATCGGCTTTCTGGAGGACGGCTCCGCCGTCCTGGGCAAGCCCGGGCTGAAGGTCACCGCGGACCTGGGCTACCAGGTGGACGACGGCTACGGCACCTTGACCAGGGTGGTCCGCCAGCTGTCCGGCGTCAACAAGGCCCGGGTGTCCTCCGGCGGCATCTACCTCTACACCTACGATTTCAACGCCAAGCACACCACCGGCAACACGGAGCCCGGCGTGGACGTGGTGTGCACCGTTGAGGACGGGGAGCTCGCCATCGGCGGGGCACTGACCCTCACCGTGGAGCAGGTGGTGGAAGCCACCGCCGCCACCGCCATCGCCCCGGACCAGGTGGTGCTGTCCGTGAACCTCCAGTCCAACAGCTTTTACATTGACGCCCTGCGGAACCTGCCGGTGGGCTCCACCGTCACCGTCTCCGCCGAGGCCGCAGACGAACGTTGGAACGAAGTGCGCTATGCCCTGGGCGCCCTGTACTCCCTGGTGGAGGACGGCGCCGTGGTGTCCGGCCTGCCCAGCGGCGCCGACCCCCGCACCGCCGTGGGCCAGAAGCGGGACGGCACGCTGGTGTTTTACACCATTGACGGCCGCAAGTCCGGCCACTCCATCGGCGCCACCCTGCAGCAGGTGGCCCAGCGGCTCATTGAACTGGGCTGCGAGACGGCGCTGTGCCTGGACGGCGGCGGCTCCACCACGCTGACGGTGACAGAACCCGACGACACCGCCGCCCAGACCATCAACACCCCCTCCGGCGGCAGCGAGCGCTCCGTCAGCAACCAGATCTTCCTGGTGGCGGACAGCGAGCCCTCCGGCAAGCTCAGCCACTTCTACGTGAAGGCCGACAGCCAGTATGTCCTGGCGGGCAGCAAGGTGAACATCTCCGCCGCCGCTGTGGACACCAACTTCATTCCCATGGAGGATGCGCGCTTCGACCTGGAGGCCGACGACGGCGATTTGGACGGGAACGTTCTGCTGACCCCGGATTACGGCTGTGACATCACCGTCACCGCCGACCACCGGGGCAAGACCGGCTCCACCGTGGTCCACGTCATTGAGACCCCTGACGACGTGGCTATCCGCGGCGGCGACAATTCCATTCTCACCGCCCTCACCGCCGTCCCCGGCTCCACCGTGCAGCTGCGGGCCACCGCCGCTTACCAGCACATGCCCCTAAAGGCGGACAATGCGGCCTTCCGCTGGTCTGTGGACGGCGGCGTCGGCACCATCACCGCCGACGGCCAGTTCACCGCTACCGCCCCCGGCACCGGCACCATCACCGTCTCCGCCGGCGGCAAGCGGGTCTCCATCCCCGTCACTGTTTCCAAGCTGGCCTTGAACGTGGTGGAGGACTTTGAATCCGCCCGTACCGTTTTTGACGGCAATGGCACTGGCGGCCTCACCTTCACTCGGACCACCGCCGCCGACGCCGTGAGGTACGGCCGCACCGCCGGCAGGCTGGATTACACCCTGGATGCCGGCACAGGCTACGCGGCGCAGTGGCTGTCCGATGCGTCCACGGACATTGACAACCGCATTTACACCAGCCTGAGCATGTGGGTCTATGGCGACGGCTCCGGCAACCAGCTGGAGCTGGTATACAGCGACAGCTTCGGCGACACCCTCACCCGGACCGTCACCACCCTGGACTTTAGCGGCTGGCGGCAGGTCTCCGTCTCCACCCAGGGCGACGGCTTTGCCCTCCTGGGCTTCCGGGTCAGCGCCGGCGAGAGCGTCACCTATGACGACGGCTTCGGCACCATCATCGTGGAGTATCCCAGCACCACCCGGACCGGCACCGTGTATATTGACCAGATCGTGGCCTCCTACAACGGCATCATGGACAGTGCGGTCCCCACCGTCACCCTCAGCACCAACGGCCTGACCCTGACCGCCGCCATCTCCGATGATGTGGACGGTGTGCTTCCCCGGGAGGCTGTCACCGTCACCTGGGACGGCAAGGCGCAGGACTTCACCTACAACACCTCTACCGGCACCCTCACCACCCCCCTCATCTCCGACGGCAATCCCCACCGCGTCACCATCACCGCCCGGGACGCCTCCGGCAACATTGGCCGGGCTTCCTACGATGTGCCTGTGGCGGCTGACTGGACCCCCGTGTTTACCGACACCCGGGATTACTGGGCAGCGGCCTACGTGGATTTCCTCTACCAGTCCGGCATCACCACCGGCTACGCTGACGGCACCTTCCGTCCCAACGACAACATCACCCGGGCCCAGTTCTCCGTGATGCTGTACCGCTACCTGGGATTGGAGGAGAGCAAGTACGCCGACGTGACGCTGCCCTTTGCGGACCTCAAGAGCATTCCCGATTACGCCCTGCCCGCCATCCGGGCGCTGTACACCGAGGGCGTCATCAACGGCTCCACCGGCAAGGACGGGCGGCTGTACTTCAACCCCGGCGCCAGCCTGACCCGCGCCCAGGCGGCCACCATGATCGGCCGCACCCAGGAAAAGGGCTACGCCGCCGCGGCGCTCACCTTCTCCGACAGCGCCAAGATCCCCGCCTACGCCGCCTATTACATCCAGACCATGGCGGCCCAGGGCATCATCGGCGGCTACGCCGACGGCACCTTCCGTCCCGGCAACAACATCACCCGGGGCCAGATGGCCAAGATCCTCTACAACCTGCTGTAACACGAACGCCCCCGGCGCGCCGCGCCGGGGGCGGTTTTCTGCAGCAGCAGGCTACTTTTTCGACACATTTCGCTGTTTGCCCGTTGTTCCGCCGGGAGGATGCTGGTATAATGAGCTTGTTTTTTCGAAAGGAGCTGCCTATGCACGTTTATACCACAGGCCAATGGGTCCTGCTGTTTTTCTTTTACTGCTTCTGCGGCTGGGTGTGGGAGAGCTGCTATGTCTCCCTCCGGCAGCGCCGGTGGGTGAACCGGGGCTTTCTCCACGGACCGCTGCTGCCCATTTACGGCTCCGGCGCCATCATCATCCTGTTCGTCACACTGCCGGTGGAGGAGGACCTCTTTCTGGTGTGGCTCATGGGCATGCTGGCCGCCACGGCGCTGGAATACGTCACCGGCGTCGTCATGGAGCGGCTGTTCCAGGTGCGCTACTGGGACTACTCCAGCCAAAAGTTCAACCTGAACGGCCACATCTGCCTGTCCAGCTCCATCGCCTGGGGCTTTTTCTCCATTCTTCTGGTGCGGTTCCTGCACCCGCCGGTGGGACGTCTGCTGGCGGATGTGCCCGCCTGGCTGGTGGACCCGGCGGCCATCGTTCTCACCGCCGTCTTTTCCGCCGATGTGGTCCGCTCCGTCCAGGACGCCTTGGACCTCAAGGAGATCCTCACCCGGGTGGCGGAGGAGAACGAGGACCTGCGGCGCCTGGCCAAGCGGGCCGAGGTGGCCGCCGCCTTTGCCGAGGACGACCTGCGAAAATTCCGGGAGCGCACGGAGGTGGAAAAGCTGCTGCTGCAAAAGCGTATTGAGGATGAGCTGGAGGAGCATCGCCAGGCCCGGCAGGACCGGAAGCTCCGCCGCCGGGAGGTGGCCGAAGCCGCTCTGCGCCGCCGTACCGCCGCCAAGCTGGAGGCCCTGCGGAACATCGCCCAGGTGCTGGAGGACGCCCGGGACAATCTGGAGGACGCCATGGACAGCAGTGAGGGCCTTGCCGCCGGGACCCGCCAGGAGTTGGAGGAGGCCATCGCGCGGCTCCACCGCTGGGAGAGCGCCATTCAGTCCCGGGGCACCCGGGTCTACCACCGCTCTTTGCGCATCCTGCGGGCCAACCCCTCCGCCCGCGTCCGGGAGGAGCTGGCCGAGGTGCTGGAGACCCTGCGAAAGCTGGGCGAGTGACCGTCAAAAAAACGCCGCTGCCAGGAATGGCAGCGGCGTCTTTTTCGCGTTTCGCCATTTTTATTCTCCCCGCAGGGCGGACAGGATGTCCCGGTTCAAAGCGGTGCCCCGCCGGGAGCCCAGATAGCCCACCCGGTACACCCGGCCGTCCACAAAGATGCGGGCGGTGCCGTTGGAAATGAGGCTCTGGGCGCTGACATTATACAGGTGTATGCTGTTGTCCGTGCCGCCCTTGCCGTCGATGGCGTTTTCCCCGGTCAGCGTATCCAGGCACAGGTGATAGGAATACTCCTCCAGCACCTCCCGCAAACGGGCGCAGCCCTCTTCCAGGTCGTACTGTTCGCTGGTGTCCATCCAGGACTTTCCGTCCCGGACGCCGGAGACCGTCACGCTGGCCGCCAGGCCCTGCTCCGCGTCAAAGGCCTTCGCCAAAGACCGGGGCCACAGCATCCAGGCGGCAAACACCGCCGCCACCGCCAAAAGTGCCGCCTTTTTCCGCTTCCCCATCGGTCACACTCCTCTCAGATCAAACGCCGGGGTGTACTCCTCCTTCGCCGAGGTCCGCTCCTGGGTGTACCCATCGGTGACACCGCAGTTTTCCATGTACTCCACCGCCGCCCGGTATTCCGCCTTCGTCACATGGCGTTTGAGGTTCCCCATGGCACCGCTCTGGGGGGTGTACTGGCTCATGAGAGAGAACAGAACGTCCCCGGGGCGGAAGGTGCGGGCCACGAAATCGATGACCGCCTTCGTGTTTTCCAGCTCTCCCGGCAGCAGCAGGTGCCGGATGAGGACGCCCCGTTTCAGAAGGCCGTTTTCCATTTGGTACGGTCCCGTCTGGCGGAACATCTCCAGCAGGGCGGGGCCTGCCCAATCGAAGTAATCCTCCGCCGCGGAATATTTTTTCGCCGGGCCCGGCAGGGCGTATTTCAGGTCCGGCAGGTATACCTGCACCTTCCCCTCCAAGCGCCGCAATGTCTCGGCTTTTTCATAACCGCCGCTGTTCCACACCACCGGCACCGGCCACATTTCCTCCCCCAGCGCCTCCAGAATGACAGGGGTAAAGTGGGTGGGGGTCACCAGGTCGATACAGGCGGCGCCTTGGTCGACGAGCTCATGAAAGATCTCCCGCAGCCGCGCCGCCGTGATGGGCCGTCCCAGGCCCTGCTGGGAGATGGGCGTATTCTGGCAGAAGCAGCAGCGGAGGTTGCAGCCGGTAAAAAACACGGTACCGGCACCCTTCTCCCCCACAAGACAGGGCTCCTCCCACTGGTGGAGCATGGCCCGGGCCGCCACGGGGACGGCAGGCTCCCGGCAAAAGCCGCCGGCTTTGCTGTCCGTCCGCTCCGCACGGCAGTTTCGCGGACAAAGTTCGCAAATCATAGGCGCTCCACATCAAAGTCCGGGCCCAGGTCGCCGCTGCGCCAGTGCTTGCGGCAAAGGCCGATGTACTGGTCGTTGGCTCCCAGCACCACCTGGGCGCCCTCCTTGAGGACCTTGCCGGAGGAATCGAACCGGGCGTTGAAAATGGCCTTTTTGCCGCACCAGCAGATGGTCTTGACCTCCTCCAGCTTGTCCGCCATGATAAGCAGGGCCTCGCTGCCGGGGAACAGGTCTCCCTTGAAGTCCGCCCGCAGGCCGTAGCAGATGACAGGGATGCCCAGGTCGTCCACGATGTACACCAGGTACATGACCTCCTCCCGGGTCAAGAACTGGGCCTCGTCCACGATGATGCAGGCGTTTTGCTGCAGCTCCATGATGGAGAGCTTCTGCAGCTCGTCAAAGTAGATGCAGGGGTATTTCAGCCCGATGCGGGAGACCACCATGTGGTCCCCGTCCCGGGTGTCCAGCCGGGGCTTCACCAGCAGCGTCTGCTGGCCCCGCTCCTCATAGTTGAAGCGGGTCATCAGGGCGTTGGCCGTTTTGCTGGAGCCCATGGCTCCGTATTTGAAATAAAGCTGTGCCATTGATCTTGTTCTCCCTCACTCTGATTTCGTATGGCGGGGCGCGGTCTCCTCCTTGTCCCGCCGGATGTGTCCTTCGAAGGTCTCCCCTGTGCGCCGCGGGAAAAGGGAAATAGGCGCCGGGGTCTCCCGGCCATGATAGTAGCACCACAGCCACTGGAAGCACCACACCAGCTTCCGCAGCAAAAGCAGCAGCAGCGCCGCCAAAAGCAGATTCAAAAGCTCCATATCATTCTCCTTCCTTCGGAGGGTCCTCATCTTTTACGTCCTCATAGTCCACAGTGTACACCGGGCCGTCGAACTCCGGCTCTTTCGGCGCTTCATGCACCGCGGGGCCCTCCTCCCGGCGGCGCCGCAGCGCCAGCAGAAGCCGCCGCGCCAGCCACAGCACCACCAGCGGCCACAAAAACCGCAGCAGCACGAATACGATGTGAAACAGCTTTAAAGGCAGTCCCACCAGCAGTCCCATGTTGTTCTCCTTTCATACGGTACAAAGCCACCCGGTGGAGGGCGGATACGTTGTTTTCTCAAACCGGGGGGACACGCCCCAGGCAGCGGCAATATTCAGCACGTCTTCCTCACAGGGATCGTTCTCACCGTCGTCCGCCTGTCCCGCTTTCGGAAAGCGGTCAAAGCCCAGGGCCAGTTCCTCCGGGGTCAGGGGGCCAATATCGGCGAACACAGTATCTTCCTCTTCCGCCTCGTAGGCGTACTTCCGTACCGTTTCACCGTTCATCTGCTTCATCCATCCATAGCTGTCAGAGAGCCGGTAATTACAAAACATCTGTACCTGCGTGTGCAGGTCTTCCCATGTTTCAGGCGGTACATAGGCGCCGATCACCAGCACAAATCCGTCCAGGCAGGGCGAAACAAACACACCGGAGGGCTCCGCGTATGCCGCGGCCAGACCCGTGGACCAGTTTGCGGCTTGACGGCTCCGGGGCTTCAGCGCCGCGATGACCCGCTCCGGGTCCTCGCAGCGGACCGCCGTCCAACAGGTCTTATAGCCAAAGGGCACCGGCCCGTCCGGCTCCGTGGAAATCTCCTTGGGCTCCGCCGGTTTTTTCCGCACTTTCCCGGTGTCCACTGTCCCGCCGTAAACGCCCAGCTCCTTCAGCTGGCCTACCAGCTTTCGGTGGTCTCTCCATGCCTGAAGCCTCTGCCACAGCTTGCTCAGCAGCCAGCCAAGGGCGACAAAAAACAGTATCCGCATATCCTACCGCTCCTTCAGCTGCCGCTGCGCCTCCGCGTAGTATTTGGCGAAGGCCGAGGGCACCGCGTGACTCTTCAGTCCTTCCGCGTCCACCCACGCAAAATTCGCCGGACCGGTGCCGGTCACCTCCAGGGTGTAGCCGGTCATGTGCCACTCCACATGGGTGAACACATGCTTGGCTGTCAGTTTATTTTCCCAGTTTTTCGGCTCCAGGCTCCAGGCGGCCACCGCCGCCGGGGCGGCAGCTTCGCCCAAAGCGCCCTCCACATTGGGAAACTCCCACAGCCCCGCCAGAAGCCCCGTGCCGGGGCGGCGGCGCAGGGCGGTTTTTCCCTCCCGCAGCAGGAGGAACACGGTTTTTTCCTCCACCCGGCGGGCCTTTTTCGCCGCCTTCACCGGCAGTGCTTCCGCCGTACCCCGGTCATAGCCCCGGCACAGCGCCCGCACCGGGCATGCGCCGCACCTGGGCGGGCCGTTTGGGACGCACACCGTGGCTCCCAGCTCCATCATGGCCTGGTTGAACACCCGGATGTCCGCCATTTCATAGGGCATGGCCTCCTGGACCCAGGCCCGGACGGCCTTTTTTGTCCTTGGGTCGGAAATATCGTCATGGCAGTCCGCCAGCCGGGACACCACCCGCAGCACATTTCCGTCCACCGCCGCCTCCCGCCGACCAAAGGCCGCCGAGGCGATGGCGCTGGCGGTATAGTCCCCGATGCCCGGCAGGGCCAGCAGCCCCTCATAGGTGTCCGGAAAGCCGCCCAGCTCCGCCACCCGGGCCGCCGCCTTCTGCAGGTTCCGGGCACGGCTGTAATAGCCCAGGCCCTCCCACAGCTTCATGAGCCGGTCCTCCGGCGCCTCCGCCAGGGCTTCCACCGTGGGGAAGGTCTCCAGAAAGCGGGCATAGTAACCAAGGACCGCCGCCACACGGGTCTGCTGGAGCATGATCTCCGACACCCAGATGCGGTAGGGGTCCTCCGTCTCCCGCCAGGGCAGGGTCCTGGCGTTGGCCCGGTACCAGGGCAAAAGCGCCTCCGCCAGCCGGGCCTGTATATTTTCCATTGTCAGCTTTGAATGTTCCATGGTATGATTATACCATACAGTGGGGGCTCTTCCCACCCCCACACATATTTTTTTCAAAAACCTCTTGACCTTCCCCTTTCTGGAAGGTATATGCTGGCAGCAGAAATGAGGTGGACGGCTTGAAGATCAATGAAGTGGAGGCCCTGGTGGGCATCACGAAAAAGAACATCCGCTTTTACGAGGCGGAGGGCCTGCTCTGTCCCCGGCGGAACAGCGAAAACGGCTACCGGGACTACGGCGAGGCGGAGGTGGAGGTGCTGCGGCGCATCAAGCTCATGCGAAAGCTGGGCGTTCCTCTGGATGAGATCCGCCAGATGCTGGATGGCGTCCACACGGTGGGGGACGGCATGCGCCGCCACCTGGTGACGCTGGAGCGGGACCAGCACAACATTCAAGAGGCCATCCGCTTTTGCTCCGGCCTCACGGACTGCCGGGAAAAGCTGGAAAGCCTGGACGCCGCGGCGCTTCTTTCAAAAATGGAACTGCTGGAACAGGAGGGAACCACATTTATGGATAAGCAAAAGCAGGACACAAAGCGCCGGCGCTACGCGGCGCCGGTGGCCGTCACCGTGTTGATGGCCCTTTTGATGGCCGGACTCATCTGGCTGTTCCTGTGGGCCTTTGAAACAGACCCCGCCGGCGCGCCGCCGCTGCCGCTGCTGGCATTGTTCATCGCCATTCCGGCCGTGGTGGCCCTGGGCGTGATCATTGCCCTGATCCTGCGCATCCGGGAGATCGGGCGGGGCGAAGAGGACGACGCCAGACAATACTGACCACAGACCCACATAAAAGGAGGACACATATGAAAATTCTGACCATTGAGACCATTCCCAACCGGAATTACGAGGCGCTGGACATTGTCAAGGGGACGGTGGTATACAGCAAAAACTTCGGCCGTGACTTCATGGCCGGCATGAAGACCCTGGTGGGCGGCGAGATCGTGGGCTACACGGAAATGCTCAACGAGGCCCGTCAGATCGCCACCAAGCGCATGGTGGACGCCGCCGAGGCCCTGGGAGCCGACGCCATCGTGGGCGCCCGGTACGCCTCCTCCTCCGTGATGCAGGGGGCCGCCGAGGTGGTAGCCTACGGCACGGCGGTGAAATTTCTGTGATGCGGGCCGCCTTTCTGGCCCACAGCGGCTTTCTGGTGGAGCTGCCGTCGGTCACGCTGTTATTTGACTGGTGGAACGGGGAACTCCCGGTCCTGCGGCCGGGGGTCCCCCTTCTGGTCTTTTCCAGCCACCGCCATGAGGACCACTTCAAGCCGGAAATCTTCGCCTTGAACGCCCAGGCCTTCCTGCTGGGGAAGGACATCAGCCTGTCCGCCAGGAACCGGGCGCGCTGGGGCTTATCCGATGAAACGGCGGACAAGTGCACCGTATTGGGCGGCGGCGAGGCGGTCTCTCCCCTGCCCGGCGTCCGGGTGGAGGCGCTGCCCTCCACCGACGAGGGCGTGGCCTTTCTGGTGACGGCGGACGGCACCGCCGTCTTTCACGCCGGAGATCTGAACTGGTGGCACTGGGAGGGCGAGGCAGAAGGCTGGAACCGGAACATGGAGGTCAATTTCAAGCGGTACGCCGAGCCTCTGCGCGGGCGCCGCATCGACCTTGCCATGCTGCCTCTGGACCCCCGCCTGGGTGATGACGGCTTCCGGGGGCCGGCGTATTTCCTGGAGCTGGCGGACATCCGCCGTTTTCTGCCCATGCATCAGTGGGGAGAATTTGGCTTTACAGACAACTTTCTGACCCGGTATCCCGGCTTCGCGGACCGGACGGTGCCCGTCTGCCGGGAGGGGCAGATATTTGATTTCAAGGAGGAGCATCTATGAAAATCGACGGCAATGAGCTGGCTATCCGCCAAAACGACCTGGACCGGGAGGGCCGCCACGAGGAGGCCATGTCCATCAAGAAGGAATTTTTGAAGCAGGTGCGTGAGAGCGGAGACCACTGTCCCTGCCAGGAGGCCTGTCCCCACCACGGCAACTGCTTTGAGTGTGTCACCCTCCACCGGGGCCATCGGGACCACCTACCCATGTGCATGTGGGACATGGTGAACGAGCGGCTCCACAAGCTGTCCCTCATGACGGAGGGGACCCTCCGCGACTACGAGGACCGTCTGAAATAAAAAAACAGTGCCTGGCCCATTGGGTCAGGCACTTGTTTTTATCCCCGCAAAAGCAGGTAGCTTTGATATTCCGTGGTAGTGGGCACGGCGGTCAGTTCCGGAATCAGAACGCCCTCCTCCATATCTGTCACCATAGCGTCCACCCGGTCCTCCGCGGTGGGCACATAGACCCGGTCCAGCCGGGCCATCAGCGTGTTCCACAGGTCAATGCCCGCCGTCTCGTCCACGCCGTCGTTGCCCATCACCGCCTCCGAAAGCTCCAGGGACAGCTTCACGTCCCGGTCTCCCAGGGCATCCTTCACCGCCGCCAGCAGATTCGCGATCTGCTCCGTGTTATAGGCGGCCTGGGTCCCGTAAGCGGGGTCGGAGCCGTAGGCAATCTTGTCCAGCTTGCCCACCGTGGGATAGGTCAAGTCTGTCAGCAAGATCTCGTCAAAGCCCAGGTCGGCGCACTCCACCGCCAACGCGCAGAGGTAATCCCTGGTGGCCTGCTTGGACGGGTCCAGCCAGTTTTCGTTGTTCCCGTCGTAGAAGATATAGCCGCCGGTGTTTTTCAAACCCATGGTCTCCACATTGCTCCGGGCCACACCGCCGTCCCGCAGGCAGGAGATGCGTGCGATGACGTACCGTCCCCCCTCCAGCAGAGCCGGCAGGGCCTCCGCCGCCGCGGCGGCCGTTTTCGCCGCCGACGCGCCGCTGACCGCCGATGCCTCCGCAAAGGGGTAGCGCAACTGGCCGCCGGGGGCCTTCACCGTAACGGCAAAGGCGTTTTGTCCGCCAGCCGCCTCCACCTCCGCCAGCCAGGCCGCCGGGTCATCGCCCAGCTGCACCGCCTGGAGCCGCTGGTTCTTCTCCGTCTGCTGGATGGTGATGTTCACCGGCTCTTCCTCCGGCGGCGGGTCTTCCTTTTTCTTCTCCGGAACCATCAAGTGGGGCGTCCCCGTCTCATCGTAGACAATGCGCTCCTGCACCATCATAAAGCCGACGGAGCCCAGGATGACCAGCACCAGAAGCACTGCCAGCACGATCTTCCACTTGGGACTGCGGCCGCGGTAGCTGTGATACCCTCTGGGGCCTGCCATCTCTTTCACCTCTTTTCGCTGATTCGGGAGGGGCTCAGCCCTCCAGGGCCATCATCTTATCCACGCGGCGGGCATGGCGGCCGCCCTCAAACTCGGTGCTCAAGAACACCTCCACCATGCGCTCGGCCATGTTCTTGCCAGTGAAGCCGGCGCCGATGGCCATCATATTGGCGTCGTTGTGGCGGCGAGTCATCTCCGCCTCCAGGCAGTCGGCGCAGTGGGCGCAGCGGATGCCCTTGATCTTGTTGGCGGCGATGGAGATGCCGATGCCGGTGGTACAGATGACAATGCCCCGATCGCACTTGCCCTCTGCCACGGCCCGGGCGGCGGCGGCGCCGAAATCGGGGTAGTCGCAGCTGTCCAGATTGTAGCATCCAAAGTCCTCATACTCATGGCCCAGCTTCTCCAGCACCTTGATGACGTGCTGCTTCAGCTCGTAGCCGCCGTGGTCACAGCCCAATGCAATTTTCATGGTAGGTCCTCCCGTTTTTTAAAGTAGCCTTATTATATGCCCGCTGTTTTCAAAAATCAATCACAGTTCGTGCCATACCGGCTCCATCCGCCGGAACGTGCAGAACCGCCGGAAGCCGCACCGGCGCAGCAGCTCCTGCCGCTCCCGGATGGCGCAGCCCACATACGTGGGGTCGTGGGCGTCGGTGCCCAGGGTGATGATCTCGCCTCCCAGGTCCCGGTACATCCGCAGCCATTTCTCATCCGGCAGGGGCGTGTGGCCCCGGTTGGTGTTCAGCTCGATGCCCCGGCCCTTTTGGATGAGGATGCGGAGGATCTCCTCGATCTCCGCCTCAAAGCCATCGAAGGTCAGCTGGAAGCCCCGGTTCTCATTGAGATACCGCAGGGGCAGCGTCAAGTGGCCCAGGACGGAATAGGTCCCGTCCCAATTGGCCAGCTGCCGCACCAGCTCCAGGTAATCCGCCATGCCCCGGCGGGCCGCCGCGTCGTCAGCGGGGTCAAAGTAATAGAGGTCCGTGCAGCCGTAGGCGGCGGAGAGCATGTGGATGGAGCCGATGATGAAGTCCAGCTGCGGCGCGTCCGCCATCAATCGCTCCGTATGGGCAAAGTCCCAGGGGGCGTCTCCCAGCTCCACGCCCAGCCGCAGGGTGATGCGGCCGCCCACAGCCGCCTGGGCCCTGGCGAATTCCTCCGTCAGGGCCTGCCAGTCATAGGGGCCCCGGGGCTGGGTCGTGGCCCAGACGATGGGCTCCACATGGTCCGTGAAGCACAGCTCATCCAGCCCCGCGGCGATGGCCGCCTCCGCCATGTCCGCCATGGGGGAACGGGCGTCCGGAGAGATACGGGAATGGGTATGGTAATCAGCCAGATACATGGCGGACCTCACTTTTTGAATTTCTTGAAGAATTTCTTCCGCTCCTCATAGTTGCCCTCGCCCACACTCTCGGCAAACTTTTTCAGAGCCTCTTTCTGCTCCTTGTTCAGGTTCCGGGGGGTCTCGATATAGACCGTGACGTATTGGTCGCCCCGGCCCCGGCCGTTGATGGAGGGGATGCCCTTGCCCTTGAGGCGGAAGGTAGTGCCGGACTGGGTGCCCTCCGGCAGGGTGTATTTCACCTTGCCGTCGATGGTGGGGATCTCCAGCTCTGCGCCCAGGACCGCCTGGGTGAAGGTGATGGGTGCCTCACACAGCACGCTGGTGCCCTCCCGGCGGAACAGCTCATGGGGCCGCACAGTGATGGTGATGAGCAGGTCGCCGGCGGGGCCGCCGTTCTTGCCGGCGTGGCCCTGGCCCCGGATGGAAATGGTCTGGCCGTTGTCGATGCCGGCGGGGATGGTGGCCTGGATGGTCTTGCGGCGGCGGACGGTGCCGCTGCCGTGGCAGTCCTTGCAGGGCTGGTGGATGATCTGGCCCTTGCCGCCGCACTTGGGGCAGGGGGAACTGGTGGCGAAAACGCCCATGGGCGTCTGCCGCCGCACCTGCACCTGGCCGGTGCCCCGGCAGTCCGGGCATACCTCCGGCGTGGTGCCGGGGGCGCAGCCGCTGCCGTGGCAGGTGTCGCACTGCTCCGTGCGTTCCACGGTGACGGCCTTTTCGCAGCCGAAGGCCGCCTCCTCGAAGCTGATGGCCAGGGACATGCGGATGCTCTCGCCCCGCTGGGGCGCGTTGGGATTGGTGCGCCGTCCGCCGCCGCCGAAGCCGCCGCCGAAGAAGCTGCCGAAAATATCGCCCAGGTCGCCGAAGTCGAAGCTGCCGTCGAATCCGGCGCCGCCGGCGCCGAAGTTGGGGTCCACGCCGGCGTGGCCGTACTGGTCATACCGGGCCTTCTTGTTGGGGTCCGACAGGACCTCATAGGCCTCGTTGACCTCCTTGAAGCTCTCCTCGGCGGCCTTGTCTCCCGGGTTTAGGTCAGGATGGTACTTCCGGGCCATTTTCTTATAAGCTTTTTTGATCTCGTCCTCTGAGGCGCCCTTGGAAACGCCCAGGACCTCGTAATAATCACGCTTGCTCTCTGCCATATTGAAAACTCCTCATATTCCGAAACGCCGTATCAGGGACAGGCGGCACGCACTGTCCCTGATACGTTTTATGAGAGGGTCGCTCACTTGTTCTTGTTGTCATCCTCGTCCACGACCTTGTAGTCAGCGTCGTAGTACTGGCCGCCCTGGGTGCCGGCGTCGGCGCCGGGCTGCTGGGCACCCGCCTGGGCGCCGCCCTGGGGGTTGGCCTGCTGGTACAGCTTCTCGCTGACGGCGTAGAAGGCCTGGGTCAGCTCGTCGGTAGCGGCCTTGATGGCGGCGGTATCCTGGCCCTTCAAGGTCTCCTTCAGCTTGTCGATACCGGCCTGGACCTTGTTCTTGTCGTCGGCGGGGATCTTGTCGCCCATCTCGGCCAGGGTCTTTTCGCTCTGGTAGACCATCTGGTCGGCCTGGTTGCGGGTCTCCACTTCTTCCTTCAGCTTCTTGTCCTGGGCGGCATACTGCTCGGCTTCCTTCACAGCCTTCTCAATGTCCTCCTTGCTCATGTTGGAGGAGGAGGTGATGGTGATGTGCTGCTCCTTGCCGGTGCCCAGGTCCTTAGCGGAGACGTTGACGATGCCGTTGGCGTCGATGTCGAAGGTCACCTCGATCTGGGGCACGCCCCGGCGGGCGGGAGCGATGCCGTCCAGGTGGAAGCGGCCCAGGCTCTTGTTGGCGGCAGCCATTTCACGCTCGCCCTGGAGGACGTTGACCTCCACGCTGGTCTGGTTATCGGCGGCGGTGGAGAAGATCTGGCTCTTCTTCACGGGGATGGTGGTGTTGCGGTCGATGAGCTTGGTGAACACGCCGCCCATGGTCTCGATGCCCAGGGACAGGGGGGTGACATCCAGCAGCAGCAGGCCCTTGACGTCGCCGGTCAGCACGCCGGCCTGGAGGGCGGCGCCCATGGCCACGCACTCATCGGGGTTGATACCCTTGAAGGGCTCGGAGCCGGTGAAGTTCTTCACGGCCTCCTGCACGGCGGGGATACGGCTGGAGCCGCCCACCAGCAGGACCTTGGAAAGGTCGGAGGGACGCAGGCCGGCGTCGGACATAGCCTGGCGCACGGGGCCCATGGTGGCATCCACCAGATGAGCGGTCAGCTCGTTGAACTTGGCCCGGGTGAGGGTCACGTCCAGGTGCTTGGGGCCGGTGGCGTCGGCGGTGATATAGGGCAGGTTGATGTTGGAGGTGGTGACGCCGGAGAGCTCGATCTTGGCCTTCTCGGCGGCCTCCTTCAGCCGCTGCATGGCGACCTTGTCGCCGCTGAGGTCCACACCGTCGGTGCGCTTGAACTCAGATACCAGGTACTTCATGACACACTCGTCGAAGTCGTCGCCGCCCAGGCGGTTGTTGCCGGCGGTGGCCAGGACCTCGATGACGCCGTCGTCGATCTCCAGGATGGAGACATCGAAGGTGCCGCCGCCCAGGTCGTAGACCATGATCTTCTGGGACTGCTCCTTATCCACGCCGTAGGCCAGGGCCGCGGCGGTGGGCTCGTTGATGATGCGCTTGACATCCAGGCCGGCGATCTTGCCGGCATCCTTGGTGGCCTGACGCTGGGCGTCGGTGAAGTAAGCGGGAACGGTGATGACGGCCTCGGTGACGGTCTGGCCCAGGTAGGCCTCGGCGTCCGCCTTCAGCTTCTGCAGGATCATGGCGCTGATCTCCTGGGGGGTGTATGCCTTGCCGTCCACGGTGACCTTGTAGTCGCTGCCCATCTCACGCTTGATGGAGGAGATGGTGCGGTCGGGGTTGGTGATGGCCTGGCGCTTTGCCACCTGGCCCACCATGCGCTCGCCGGTCTTGGAGAACGCCACCACGGACGGGGTGGTGCGGTTGCCTTCCGCGTTGGGGATGACGACTGCCTCGCCGCCTTCCATGACGGCCACGCAGGAGTTGGTAGTACCAAGGTCGATACCGATTACTTTAGACATAAATGATTCCTCCTAAATATATCGAAAACGTTTTGTTTACTCTCTATGTTAATTGGCCACCTGGACGATGGCGTGGCGGATGACCTTGTCACCCAGCATGAAGCCCGCCTGGAACACCTGGGCCACCTCGTTCTCCCCTAGATTTTCGTCGTCGATGTGCATGACGGCGTTCATTTTCTCCGGGTCAAAGGGCTTGCCCTGGGCCTCGATCTCCGTGACGCCCTGCTTTTGCAGAATGTCCTTAAACTGGGTGAAGATCATCTCCAGTCCCTTTTTGTGGGGGGAGTCCTCTCCGCCCTCGCTGGCGGCGGCACGCTCCAGATTGTCGTACACCGCCAAAAAGGCGCTGATGGTGTCCGCCTTGGCATCCTGGTACAGGCTATCCTTCTCCTTGGCAGTTCGCTTGCGGTAGTTGTCATATTCCGCGGTGAGGCGGACGAACTGGTCCTTCACGGACTCCAGCTGCTTGGCGGCCAGCTCCGCGGCCTCCATCTGCTGCTGGGTCAGGGTATAGGTTTTCTCCTTTTCCTTTTTCTTCTTGCCTTTGCCGGTCTTTTCCGTCTGCTCCTGGGCGGTCTGTTCCGCGGTCTGCTCCGCCCCCGCCTGGGTCTCCGGGGTCTCCTCAGCGGTGGGCTGCTTCGTCTCTTCGCTCATTCCTTCGTATCCTCCTTCGGGGGTAATTCCTGTTTTCCAAACAGCCGTGTCAGCCCGTCGGCAAAGCCGGAGAGCCGCGCGGCCACCGCCGCGTAATCCATGCGGGTGGGACCCACCACGCCGATGAGGCCCCGCATATTGTCGCCGATGTCGTAGCTGGCCACCACGACGCTGGCGTTTTTCAGCGCGTCGCTGACGTTTTCCGGCCCGATGAGGATCTTCATAGGCCCCTCGTCCGGCAGCGGCAGGTTCTCCTTGCTGTCCGTCATAAAGCTCATCAGCTGATGGGCCTTGTCGGCGTCCCGGAACTCCGGCAGCTTCAAAAGCTCCTTGGTCCCGGCGGTGACGATCTCCCGCTGGCTGGCCTCCTCCAGGGAGTCCGCCGCGTAGGAAATGGTCTGGGACAGCAGCAAAAACAGCTGGGGCGGGATCTGCTCCGCCACGTTCATAAGGCGCTGGTTCATCTCCGACGGGGAGATGTTGGTGAAATGCCCGTTCAGCAGGCTCACCAGGGTGGGCAGCTGCTCCAGGTCCACCTTCAGCTGCAGGCGCAGCAGCTGGCTTTTCACCCGGTCGTCGCTCATCATCATGACCACGATGCAGCTGCGCTCATCCACCGGCAGCAGCTCGAAGCGCTTGGCGGTGAGGCTCTTGCGGCCGGTGACGCTCATGTAGGCGGGATAGTTCACAAAGGAGCTGACCGCCCGGCCCGCCTGGGAGAGGATGTGGTCCAGCTCCTCCATTTTCAGCTGCAGGGACTGGTTGATCTTTTCCGTTTCCGCCAGGCTCAGCCGCTGCCGCTCCATCAGCTCGTTGACATACAGCCGGTAGCCCTTGGGGGACGGCACCCGGCCGGCGGAGGTGTGGGGCTGCTCCAGATAGCCCAGATCCACCAGGTCCGCCAGCTCGTTGCGGATGGTGGCGGAGCTGACCTTGCCGCCCATTTCGGCGGCGATGGCCTTGGAGCCCACAGGCTCGGCGGTGCGGATGTAGTCCTCAATGACGACCTTCAGTATTTTCTTTTTCCGGTCCGTCAGTTCCATGGCTCGCTCCCGTTCCGCTGTTCTCTTGTTGGGTTAGCACTCATTTCCCCCGAGTGCTAAAGCGAGTTTACCACCACGGGAAAGTATTGTCAATGGATGCTTATAAACAATTTGTGAACAAACGGAGACAGGTTTTTGAACTTTTGACAGCCGACGGGGTTTTGCGGCCGTTTCCCCTCCAGAGCGCGAAAAAAGGCGGGCCCGCGCCCGCCTTTTTCGCCTGTTTTTACCAGCGGATCTTTCCCGCCGTCTGCCCGGGAATGAGGCCGGCCCGCCGCAGCGCCGGCGCCAGCGCGGCAAACAGCAGCACCAGCAGCGCCGTCTGGAAGGGCAGCATGATGAGGTTCTTGATGGCGCTGCCGGCTGCCATGACGGACCACGCCTTTCCATAGAGGATGGCGGACCACAGGGAGCCCAGCACCACGTTCTGGATGTTGGTCAGCAGCTTTGCCAGGAACACCCGCCGGATGGTGAGCTCCGCCCGGTACAAAAAGAGGGCATAGATCAAAACGCCCAGCATGGTGGTGAGGGTGTAGCCGGGGAAAAAGGGGTATCCGCCGCCGCCCGTGAGGAAAAAGCTGAGGATGTCCTCCGAAAAGCCGAACACCACGCCCAGCACCGGGCCGCACACCAGGGCGCAGAGGGCTCTGGCCAAAAAGCCCCAGGTGATCTTGGCGCCGCCGAACAGGGGCACGGAGGGGATGTGGCCCAGCACCACGCACATGGCGATCATCAGCGCCGCGAAGGTCAGCTTCCGCAGGTCGCGGAGCTCCCGGACAGCGTCCCGCCAATAGCCGGCGGAAAATGGATGGGGATAGAGAGACATAAAAATACCTTCCTTCTGTAAAATTCGGCAGTCCGGTACCGGAGCGCCGCACAGAGGAAGGTCTCACCCATGTCCTATATGCGGCAGCGGGATGCGGAACACACACTGCAAGACCCCAAAGCGGTCCTTTCGTCCGGAAAACAACTCCCCGTTTTTCCGGCACTATTTCACACGTGTGTTCCTACTCTGCCTTACTGATGTCATGATATTCCATTTCCACAAAAATAGCAATGGAAAAGGTCCCTAAATCTTGCGATTCAGGGACCTTTTTTCAGTGGAAAATCAATTACTCAGCCTTGGGAGCCTCAGCGGCCTTGGCAGCGGCTTCCTCGGCGGCCTTCTTGGCGGCGGCAGCCTTCTCAGCCTGGGCCTTCTTAATGGCCTTGTACTTTTCCTTCTCCTCGGCGGTAGCCACGGGGGAGATGGCGTCACGGGGGCAGACCTTGGTGCAGAGCTTGCAGCCCACGCACTTGTCATAGTCGATGACGGCCACGCCGTTCACCACATGGATGGCGTCCTTCTTGCACTCCTTCTGGCACAGGCCGCAGCCGATGCAGGAGTTGGCGCAGACGCTCATGGCGGCCTTGCCCTTATCCTGGTTGGCGCACAGCACGTGGACCTTCTTGGAGGCGGGGACGGAGGTGATCAAATGGCGGGGGCAGGCGTTGGCGCAGGCCATGCAGGCGGTGCACTTCTCGGGGTCCACCACGGCGGCGCCGTTGGGGCCGATGCTCATGGCGCCGAACTGGCAGGCATTGACACAGGAGCCGAAGCCCAGGCAGCCGAAGCTGCACTCCAGGGGGCCGGCGGCAACCTTGGTAGCGGAGATGCAGTCCTTCACGCCCACATACTCAAAGCGCTTCTTGGCGTTGGTGCCGCCGTTGCAGCGGACGAAGGCCACCTGGCGCTCGCCGGTGGGAGCGGCCTGGCCCATGATCTCCGCGATGGCGGCGGCGTTTTCGGCGCCGGCGGGAGCGCAGGCATTCACGGGAGCGTCACCGGCCAGGATGGCGGCAGCGCAGCCGGCGCAGCCGGGATAGCCGCAGCCGCCGCAGTTGGCGCCGGCCAGATGGCTGAGGATGGCTTCCTCGCGGGGGTCTTTCTTCACCTCAAAGATCTTGGAGGCGACGGCCAGGACCAAGCCGAACACAGCGCCCAGCACGCCCAGCACGATAACAGCATATGCAATATTCATCTCAACTGCCTCCTTACCAGATCTTCAAGCCGGAGAAGCCCATGAACGCCAGGGCCATCAGACCGGCGGTGACCAGGGCGATGGGGAAGCCCTCGAACGCCTTGGGATAATCCGCGAACACCAGGCGCTCACGGATGCTGGCGAACAGCACGATGGCCAGCAGGAAGCCCAGGCCGCCGGTGACGCCGTAGACCACGGACTCGATGAAGTTGTAGTTGTTCTGGATGTTCAGCAGAGCCACGCCCAGAACGGCGCAGTTGGTGGTGATCAGGGGCAGATACACGCCCAGGGCGGTGTACAGGGTGGGCATGGCCTTCTGCAGGAACATCTCGATGAACTGCACCAGAGAGGCAATGACCAGGATGAACGCCACGGTCTGCATGTAGCCCAGGTTCAGAGGAACCAGGATAAAGGTGTTGACCAGCCAGGTGATGGCGGAGGCCAGACCCATGACGAAGGTGACGGCCACGCCCATACCGACGGCGGTGTCGACCTTCTTGGAAACGCCCAGGAAGGGGCAGATGCCCAGGAACTGGGAGAAGATGAAGTTGTTCGCCAGAATGGCGCCCAGCGTGATCGCCAGGAGGTTAGTGATCTGTTCCATACGTTCCTATCCTCCTTATTTCTTAGACTTGGACAGCGCCCACTGCATGGCGGCGATGAGGCAGCCAAGCACCAGGAAGCCGCCCACAGGCAGGGTCAGCATACCGGCGGGGAACTGAGCGGGGATGATCTGGATGCCCTTGCCGCCGGCGCCCAGCAGGCCGCCGCCGAAGGTGCCGGCACCCAGCAGCTCGCGGATGATGCACATGGTCAGCAGGACCAGGGTGTAGCCGATGCCCTGGAAGACGCCGTCGAAGAAGGAGGCCACAACGCCGTTCTTATAGGAGAAGGACTCGGCGCGGCCCAGGATGATGCAGTTCACCACGATCAAGGGGATGAACACGCCCAGGGACTCGGCCAGGGCGGGAACGAAGGCCTGCAGGAACAGGTCCACCATGGTGACGAAGCCCGCGATGACCACGATGAACATGGCGATACGGATCTTGTCAGGCACGATCTTGCGGATCGCGGAGATGATGACGTTGGACAGGGTCAGGATGATGGTGACGGCCAGGCCCATGCCCAGACCGTTGAAGAAGGATGTGGTAATGGCCATGGTGGAGCACATACCCAGCACCTGGACCAGAACGGGGTTCTGATACAGGAGGCCATCCATAAACTGTTTTTTCAAATTCATAAGTTTTCGCTCCTCCCTTCTCAGCCCATGACGCCGGCCACGGCCAGCGCTGCGTTGACGCCGGTGGTGACGCCGCGGCTGGACACGGTGGCGCCGGTGATGGCGTCCACGTTCTTGCCCACAGCCAGCGTACCGTCAGCGGCACTCTTGCCGATGAACTGATCCAGAACGCCGTTTTCGTTGCTCATGACCTTGGAGCCGATGCCCGCGGTCTCGGAGTTGTTGACGATGGAGACGCCGGTGACGACGCCCTCGGCGTCCACGCCCACCATCATCTCGATGTTGCCCTGGGAGCCGGAGGCCACGACCTTCAGCGCGTAGCCGGCGGGAGCGCCGCCGGACTGGACCTCGTAGGCCTCGGTGATGGAGCCGCCGGCGGAGGACGCGGCGGCGGTCATGTCGCCGGTGATCTCCAGCGCGTCGGAGAAGGTGCTGCCCTCGGGATCGGCCACGACGGCCTTCATGGCCTCCTCGGTCTTGGCCTTGTTGATCTCAGCGATGGGGCCCTCGGTCACACTGTTGACCAGGCCCAGCAGGCCGGCCACGACCACGCAGGTCACAAACAAAGTCACGGTCAGCTTAATGATGTACTTGGGGTCCATGTTGACCTTTTCCTTGGTCTGCACTTCGTTACTCATTTCGCAGCCGCCTCCTTCTTATCGGATTTTACGACGCCAAAACGAGTGGGCTTGGTGTACTTGTCGATCAGGGCCACGCACAGGTTCATGACCATGATGGAGTAGCAGACGCCTTCGTTATAGGAGCCAAAGTAACGGATGAGCACGGTGAACAGGCCGCAGCCGATGCCGAAGATCAGCTGGCCCTTCTTGGTAACGGGGGAGGTGGCGTAGTCGGTAGCCATGAAGAAGGCGCCCAGGAACAAGCCGCCGCCGAACACGCTGTACAGCATCCAGTCCATGCCGCTGCCGGCCTTGGGGAACAGGAAGGTCAGCACGGCCACGGTGGCGATATAGGCCACGGGGGTCTGCCAGTTGATGACCTTGCGCCAGATGAGGTACACGCCGCCGATGAGCAGCAGCAGGGCGGAAACCTCGCCCAGGGAGCCGCCGGTCTTGCCCAGGAACATATCCACCACGGAATAGGTCTCCTTGAGGCTGGCGAAGCTGGCCTCCAGGTCGGCGCCGGAGCCCTTCATCATACCCAGGGGGGTGGCGCGGGTGACCACGTCAGCCACGGAGCCCATGAGGGGCGCCTTGTTAGCGGCGGGGTCCAGCCAGGTGGTCATGCTGCCGGCATAGCTGCCCAGCAGGAAGGCGCGGCCGGCCAGGGCGGGGTTGACAAAGTTCTTGCCGATGCCGCCGAAGAGCTGCTTGACCACCACGATGGAGAACAGGTCGCCGATGAGGATCATCCAATAGGGAGTGGTCACGGGGCAGACAAACGCCAGCAGCATGCCGGTGACCACGGCGCTGAGGTCGCCCACGGACTGGGGCTTCTTCATGACCTTGCGGTACAGCCACTCAAAGAACACGCAGCCCAGCACAGACACGGCGGTCAGTGTCAAGGCCTTGACGCCGAAGCACACCACGGCCCAGATCAGAGCGGGCACCATGGCGATGATCACGTCCAGCATAATGGAACGGGTGGTCTCTGCGGCGCGGATATGAGGATTGGAAGTGGCAATGAGCTTCAAATTCTTGTAATCCGTCATTTGTTCACAGCCTCCTTCTTCTCTTCCGCGGCCTTTTTGGCCTCTGCGGCGGCCTTGTCGGCAGCCATCTTGTTCTTCACCAGCTGCTTGCCGGTCTTGAACATCTGGGTCAAGTGCATACGGGCGGGGCAGGTATAAGCGCAGGCGCCGCACTCCATGCAGTCCATGATATGGGCGTCGTTCAGCTCATCCACCATGCCCTTTTCGGCGTACTGGTACATGAACAGGGGCTCCAGGTGCACGGGGCAGGCGGCCACGCACTTGCCGCAGCGAATGCACTGGGGATGCTCAACGGTCTGCTCCTCGTTCTCGCAGAAGGCCAGGATGGCGCCGGTGCCCTTGGCCACGGGAATGTCCGCGGTGTACTGGGCCATGCCCATCATGGGGCCGCCGGCGATGAGCTTGTAGGTGCCGTCCTTCACGCCGCCGCAGGCGTCCAGCAGCAGGGACACGGGGGTGCCGATGGGGCACTCGATGTTCTTGGGCTCCACGATGCCGCTGCCGGACACGGTGACGACCTTGTTCACCACGGGCATGCCCTTGGTGATGGCCCGGTAGATGCACACGGTGGTGTTGATGTTGAATACGGCGCAGCCGATGTTGGAGGGCAGGCCTCCGGGAGGCACCTGCTTGCCGGTGATGGCCTGGCAGAGCTGCTTCTCACCGCCCTGGGGGTAACGGCAGCGCAGGGGCTCCACCACCACGGGGGCGTTCTTTTCGGCGATGACCTTGTTCATGGCGTCGATGCCGTTTTGCTTGTTGTCCTCAACGCCGATGACGACCTTATCCACACCGAACATCTTGGCAAGATAGGTGGCGCCGCCGATGATCTCCTCGGGACGCTCCAGCATGGTGCGGTGGTCGCCGGTGATATAGGGCTCGCACTCGGCGCCGTTGATGATGACGGTGTCCACCTTGCCGATACCGCCGGAGATCTTGACGTGGGTGGGGAACGTTGCGCCGCCCATGCCGACGATGCCGGCGTTCTTCACGATCTCCACCATCTCGTCGACCGTGAGGGCGTCGGGGTCCGCAGGGGCCTGGACCTCCTCACTGAGCTCGTCCTGGAAATCGTTCTCGATGACCACGGACACCATGTTGCCGCCCATGGAATAGGGACGGGGCTCAACAGCCTTGACTTTGCCGGAAACACTGGCGTGGATGGGTGCGCCCAAGCCACGGAACTCGCCGATCTTCTGGCCCACCTTTACCTGGTCGCCCACCTTCACAAGGGGGGTACAGGGTGCGCCAAAGTGCATCGACATGGGGATGACCACCTCTGCCGGGGGAGCCAGCTGCTCGATGGCCTTTTCATTGGTCGCGGCCTTCATGTCATGGGGATGAACGC
The DNA here is from genome assembly GCF_052116665.1 of Dysosmobacter sp. Sow4_B12. Classification (NCBI taxonomy): domain Bacteria; kingdom Bacillati; phylum Bacillota; class Clostridia; order Eubacteriales; family Oscillospiraceae; genus Dysosmobacter; species Dysosmobacter sp. Sow4_B12. The sequence continues at coordinate 26,616 of NZ_JBQKKR010000015.1, forward strand.
CGCCAAAGAAAGCTTGTGCCATTGTCTTCACCTCATTTTTACTCCTGATAGCGTCCAGGGCACATACCGGCTCCGTCCCGCCGGCACGCGGGCCGGGGCGCAATTCTGCCCTGGCGATACTACCACATACTGCGTTTGATTCTACACCAAAACTCAAATTTTGTCCAGACTGTGAACGACAGTTTTTGCGGAAATAAGCCGTTTTTTTGCGGCGGAATTTGTGATTTTTTACATCTTTTTCGGTGTCCCCTCCCTCCCCGCCGGGCGCTTCCCTTGTCAGCGGCGGAAAACCATGCTATAATGTCCAATCAAAATCTCATTCCGGAGGCATTTACCATGATGGTACAGCAAATTGACCGCAAGCAACTCAAGCGGGACTCCAAGGCCCTGCTGCGCACGGCCCAGGTCTCCCCCATGGCCATGACCGCCCTGTACCTGGGACTCGTCCTGGTGCTGGACGCGGCGGACGTGTTGTCCGGCGGCAGCGCGGCCCTGGGGATCGGGAGCCTTTTGAGCACCTTTGTCTCCGTTCTGACCTGGCTGGTGGGCATGGTGCTCTCCGCCGGCTTCGTCCTGTACTGCATGGCCATCCGCCGGGGTGAGCGGGCGGAATTTCTGACCCTGTTCGACGGCTTCGCCTTCGTGGGCAAGGTCATCGGCTTGAACATCGTCATCACGGTGTTTATCGCCCTGTGGTCCATGCTGTTCGTCATCCCCGGCATCGTGGCCGCCTACCGCTACCGCTTCGCCCTGTACAACCTCTACGAAAACCCCGGCATCGGCATCATGGAGGCTCTGGACATGAGCAAGCGCCAGACCGTCGGCTACAAGGCGCAGCTGTTCCTGCTGGATTTGAGCTATTACGGCTGGGCGTTCCTGGCCGCCCTCCCCTCCGCCGTGCTGGAATGGTGCGTGTCCTACCAGGAGCTCTCCGCGATCGTGGGCCTGGCCGGCACTCCCGCTCTTATCACCTCCCTGCTGGCATTGTCGGATTTTTCGTGGATCCTCATCATCGACCTGTGGAGCCTGGTGGTGTCCCTGTTCTACCTGCCGGTCTACCAGTGCACGGAGCTGGGGTACTTCGAAACCGCCAAGTCCACCTCCGGTGTGGGCTTCGGCGCGGAGCCGCCCCGGCAGGACGGCTGGAACGGCCGCATCCACCCCGACGACCTGGGCGGCTGGTAAGCCCCTATCAACGTACAAGCCCCCGGCGGGTTTTAGAACCCGCCGGGGGCTTCCGTTTGGCAAAAAAGTCTTTTTGCCAAACGGAAGCAAGTTTTTCTGCACTTAAAAAGTTCAGAAAAACTTATGATCAAAAACGAAAGACACCCCTCCTGGGTTTCTTTCGTAACTATCTTCCTTCCCGTTATCCCACGCTTTCCCCCGCCCCCCGGAGGGGGGAGGGGGACAGGGGGCAGGGGGCGAACCTGCCGCAACATCTTGTGCCCAGGAGCAGCGCCAGCACCACATATAGCACCCCCGCCGCCGCAAGCGCCATGGCGAAGGAGTTGCGCCAGCCCAGGGGCGGAGGGGGGCAAGTAAGACCCCCCCGCCCCGGCGGAGCGCCGCCCGCCAGCGCCACGACAAGCACCGCAGAGCGCGCCCCACCGAGGGGGGGAGGCCAGGGCCAGGGCAGGGACCCGGCCCGCCGCCGGGGGGACCCACGCCAGCGCCACGACAACCACGCGCGCGACCGCGACCAGGGCGGCGCGGGCGGCCAGCAAACCGCCCCGGCGCATACTAGCCGGGGCGATTTGCGAACAAGGGGCGGGGCCTCAAGGCCACGACCGGCCGCACACCGACGAAGCCCCGAGCAAGCGTAGCGGCGCAGGGGCGAAGCGGCGGCAAGCGGGGCCGACGATCCCCCGCGAGGAGTGCCCCAATGGCCGCCGCCCCCGTATCGTCAAGCACCGTGCTGCCAAAAGAAAAGCGAGGGCCATCAAGGCCCCCACCGTTGCATGTTTTCTTCCCACGGATTCCAGACGAAGCCCAGGTCCGTGTACAGGTCCGCGACGTATTCCACGCATGCCTGGCAAATCTCCGCTGGCTGCATCATGTCGTATTCCGGGAGCCTGGTCCCGTGCGCTACTGCATGGCACCGCCAGCAGAGGGTTATTAGGTTTTGCGGGAAGTTCGTTCCCCCCTGCCCCCTGCTGACTACGTGGTGAATTTGGAGGCCTTGGTTACTGTCACATAGTGCGCATCTGAAATGGTCTCTCCGGTATACATCGTGTCTTATTTTGCTTCTGACGTTGGCGCTTATCATCGTGTCGCCCTCCTTTCAAAGATACCGCCTGCGCACTATGGCGGTCAAGGACGCGAAGCGCCGACCGCAGTCGGCAAGCCGCAGGCGCAGTCCTTGAGGGCCATGGTATCATGCACCGATAATGGAAAGGAGGGCGACACCCGTTCCGGTAGGAGCCGCGCTCAAGCGCGGTCAGTCCTTGCCATCGTCTGCGACCATCCAGGAGCGTATCATGCTTTGCAGCAGCGCATATGGCGTCGTCCCCCTGGCAACGCACATGGCCTTCAGCTGAAGGTACTCCCGCCGCCGCATCTTCGTGCTGACGGTGGCCATGTTCTCACCGTCCCACTTCGCCTGCCTGTCCCGTTCCACGCACTCACCCCCTCATGTACTGTTGACCCTGCCATTTTAACAAGAAACTTGTGATGGAACAAGTGTTCTATCAAGTTTCCTGCCATTTCCTCGCAGTTTTCCACCAGGTTTTCCACGTCTGCGACCAGTTCCCGCAACTCTGCGCGGATGCGCACCCCGGCTTTAGCACCCCTCCTGGGTTTCTTTCGTAACTATCTTCCTTCCCGTCACAAAAGGTTTCCGGATTTATCGGCAGCATACAAGCCCCCGGCGGGTTTTAGAACCCGCCGGGGGCTTTTCGTGTTTCTTCTCGTGTCTCTTCACAGCTGGGGGAACTGGCTGCGCACATAGCCGTTCTTCTTCAGCGCCATGGCCAGCAGGGTGGACACCACCAGGCCGAAGGCCGCCTGGGTTAGGTTGCTGGGAATACCGGCGGCACCGGCGGCCAGGCTGCCGGAGAGGACGCCGTCATACAGGCAGTAGCCCACCACCATGATGGCCTCCGCCGCCGCGCCGCACACCACCATGGCCCAGTTCTTTTTGCCCAGAGCCCGGTACAAAAGCGCCGCCGTCAAAGCCATGAGGGCTTTGATGACAAGGGTGCCGGGAACATAGACGGCGTAGCCGGACAGCAGGTCCGCCAGGGCGGGGCCGATGCCTCCGGCGACGGCACCGTAAACGGGGCCCAGCAGGTAGGCGCCCAGCAGCACCACCGCGTCGCCCAGGTTCATATAGCCGCCGGTGGGGGAGGGGACCATCAGCACCCTGGTGGCCACATAGCTCAGCGCCGCGAACAGCGCCGTCATCACCAGCAGCTTCGTCCGCTCGTGAGAGGCGGCGGTGTTGTTTTCCATTGTCTTTTCCATGTGTTTGTTCTCCTTTCGGGTGTTTTTCGATGTTGCCATCATATGCCTTATGTGATATGATTGAAATATCCAAAACATGACTTTTTTATAAGGTCAGATAGGAGGCGGCATATGCTGACCTATTCCATGGAGGAGCGGGGGACCCTGCCCCTGTACGAATACCTGTACCGCTGCATCCGGAGCGATATTCTGGACGGCACCCTGGCCGCCGGGGAGCGGCTGCCCTCCAAGCGGCAGCTGGCGGAGCACCTGCGGCTGTCCGTCATCACCGTGGAGGGGGCCTACCAGCAGCTGGAGGCGGAGGGCTACGTGTACACCCTGCCCAAGCGGGGCTTTTTCGTCGCCCCGGTGGAGCGGCTGGCGGCCGCGCCGCCGGCGCCGGTGCCGCTGCCCGCTCCGGCGGTCAAACGCCCCTGGTGCCTGGATCTGAAGAGCAATCAGGTGGACGTGACATGCTTCCCGGTCTCCACCTGGGCCCGGCTCACCCGCCAGGTCCTCAGTGAGGGCGGCGAGGCCCTGCTGCGGCCGGTGCCCCACCAGGGGCTGGAGGCCCTGCGGCAGGCCATTGCCGACGACCTGCGGGACTACAAGGGCATGACCGTTTCCCCGGAGCAGATCGTGGTGGGCGCCGGCGCCGAGTACCTGTATCTGCTGCTGGCCCAGCTGTTGGGGCCGGAGGCGGTGTTCGCCGTGGAGGACCCGGGCTACCCCAAGATCCGCCAGGTGTACGGAAAGTGCGGCGCCGCGTGCCGACCCGTGTCCCTGGACCGGCGGGGCATGGACATCGCCGCCCTCACCGCCTCCGACGCCAGTGTGGTCCACATCTCCCCCTCCCACCACTACCCCACCGGCCTGGTGACTCCCATCGGCCGGCGGCAGGAGCTGCTGCGCTGGGCCCGGCAGCGGGACGGCTTCATCATCGAGGACGACTATGACAGCGAATTCCGCTTCTCCGGCCGCCCCATCCCCACCCTGCAGAGCATTGACCGGGAGGGACGGGTCATCTACATGAACACCTTCTCCCAGACCATCTCCCCCTCCATGCGGGTGGGCTTCATGGTGCTGCCGCCCCGGCTGCTGGAGCGCTACCGCCGGGAGCTGGATTTTTACGCCTGCACCGTTCCCGCCCTGGAGCAGCACGTGCTGGCCCGGTTTCTGGAGCAGGGGTATTACGAGCAGCACCTGTCCCGGATGCGGAAGGAATACCGCCTCCGCCGGGACCGGGTGCTGGAGGCCTTCCGGGCCAGTCCCTTCGCCAAGCGCGTCACCATCTCCGAACAGGACGCCGGCCTCCACTTCCTGCTGCGGCTGAAAACGTCCCTGTCCGACGAGGCCCTGAAGCTGCGGGCGGAGGAGGCGGGCGTCCGCCTGGGCTTTTTGTCGGAGTACGCCGCCGTGCCGGACCCGGCCCACGCCCACACCCTGGTGGTGAACTACGCCGGATTGGACGCGGAAAAGCTGCCGGAGGCCATAGACCTGCTGGCAAAGGTCTTTGCATAAAAAACGAGGCATAGCCTTTTGGCTACGCCTCGTTTTTTGACCGTTTCAAATATCCCGGCGGCCCTCCAGAGCCCGCATAAGGGTGGCGTCGTCGGCGAACTCCAGGTGTCCCCCCACGGGGATGCCGTAGGCCAGGCGGGTCACCCGCACGTCAAAGGGCTTCAGCAGCCGGGCGATGTACATGGCGGTGGCCTCTCCCTCCGTGTCCGGGTTGGTGGCCATGATGACCTCCTGCACGTCTCCCTTGGCCACCCGCTCCACCAGGGACTTGATGGCCAGGTCGTCGGGGCCCACGTGGTTCATGGGAGAGATGACGCCGTGGAGCACGTGGTAGTGGCCGTTGTACTCCCGGCTGCGCTCAATAGCCGCCACGTCCCGGGGGTCCGCCACCACGCAGATGGTGGAGCCGTCCCGCTTGGGAGAGGCGCAGATGGGGCACAGGCCGCCGGCGGTGAAGTTCTGGCACACCGGGCAGCAGGTGACGCTGTGCTTGGCGTCCAGGATGGCGTCGGCAAACTCCCGGGCCTCCTCCTCGGGAAGGCCCAGCACGTAAAAGGCCAGGCGCTGGGCGGACTTGCCGCCGATGCCCGGCAGCCGGGCGAACTGCTCCACCAGCTTTTCCAGCGGCGCGGGAAAGTACTCCATGCTTCGTTGCTCCTTTCATTGCCCGCCGCCGGCAGGCAATGGATTTCAATGATTTTTGACCCAGCCGCCTTGAGCGGTCACGCAAGGTCCATGGCGAACAGTGCCGCCGCGCCGCCGGTGTGGACGAACACGATGTCGCCCCGGCCGGCGAAGCCGCCTTCTTTCAGCAGCTTCAGCATGCCGCTCCAGGCCTTGCCGGTGTAGACAGGGTCCAGCAAAATGCCCTCCATCCGGGCCAGCTCCCGGATGTACGGGGTGTCCTCCGGGTTGGGAACGGCATAGCCCGCGCCCACGTTGTACACCATGCGGAAGTCACCGGGCGCCCGGTCGGCGGAGACCCCCAGCAGTTCCGCCGCGCCATCGGCCAGAACGGGCACGATGTCCTCAAAGGGGTCGTCATCCACGCCCATGCCGGTGACCTGGGCATGGGGCAGATACCATCTGGCGCCCAGCAGCAGTCCGGCGGTGGTGCCACCGGAGCCGGTGGCGGAGACGATGTGGCCCACCTGGGCGCCATGGTCCGGCAGCTGCTCCGCCATCTCCCGAACACAGTCCGCGTAGCCCAGAGCGCCCAAAGGCGTGGAGCCGCCCACGGGGATGTGGAAGGCCTTATGGCCCGCCTTTTCCAGCTCCGCGCCCAGGCGGTCCATCTCGGCGTAAATGTCGTCATAGCTGTCGGTGTCCACAAAGCGCACCTGGGCGCCGTAGATGTCGTCCAGCACCAGATTGCCCCGGCGCTCCGTGACGCCCCGCTTCTTCAGCAGCAGCACGCAGTCCATACCCAGCCGTGCCGCGCAGGCGGCGGTGAGCATGGCGTGGTTGGACTGGGCGCCGCCGGTGGTGAACACCGTGTCGTACCCCTGTGCCCGGGCCTGGGCCAGCAGGTATTCCAGCTTGCGGACCTTGTTGCCGCCCAGGGCCACGCCGCACAGGTCGTCCCGCTTCACCCAGATGCCGCGGCCGTATTTGGCGCTGATATTTTCCAGCTTGTAAAGGGGCGTGGGGTACACGCCCAGGCTCAGCTTTTCCAGCTTCATTTTCCGTTACCCCCTCAGCTCCGCGATGCGGGCGGGAATGTCCGCCGCCTTGTACACGGCGCTGCCCGCCACCAACACGTTGGCGCCGGCGTCGATGCAGGTGCGGCAGGTGTCCGGGGCCACGCCGCCGTCCACCTCCAGCTCGCAGGCGGGGTTCTTCTCGTCGATGTACCCCCGGATGGCCGTCACCTTGGGCATCATGTCCGCCATGAACTTCTGGCCGCCGAAGCCGGGCTCCACGGTCATGACCAGGATGAGCTCCACCTTCTCCACATAGGGCAGCACCGCTTCAGCGGGGGTGCCGGGCTTCAAGACCACGCCGGCCTTTTTGCCCTTGGCGTGGATCTTGTCGATGGCGGCGTGGATATTTTCCGCCGTGTCGGACTCCAGGTGCACCGTCACCAGGTCGGCACCGGCGTCGCAGAACCGCTCCACGTACCGCACCGGCTCCACGATCATCAAGTGCACGTCCAGGAACATGTCCGTCACCTTGCGGATGGACTCCACCACAGGAATGCCAATGGAGATGTTGGGTACGAACACGCCGTCCATCACGTCCACATGGACGTAGTCGGCGTCAGCGATGCGGTGGATGTCCCGCTCCAGATTCGCAAAATCAGCGGAGAGAATAGACGGTGCGATTTTGACCATAAAAAGTCCCTCTTTTCTGTCAGTCCGGCGGCATTTGGATACATTTGGAGGACAGGTCCCCGTGGCGGCGGAGGCTGCCGGCGCATAGGATGGCGCAAGCGGCCCGGCATCTCCTCGGTCTTTGTTCCCCGCAGCATCCGCCCCCCGAGCCGGGGCGCCGCCGCTTTTAAAATAGGGAGCCGGTGGGTCCGTCCGCCGGCTCCCGTTTGATTGCCATTAGTGTATCAAACTCCCGCCCCAAAAGCAACCCGCCGCCCCGCCCGAAATATTTTTTATTTTGTTGCATATATCACTTTTATCATTAAAACATTATGATATTCTAATATTGCAAAACAAATGAAGGACGGTGGAACCATGGAAAACCGGATAGACTATACAGCGCAGGCGGCATTGCTGAAGGCCCTGTCCAATCCCATCCGGCTGCAGATCGTCCACAACCTGCTGCGCAGCGGCTGTCACAATGTCTCCTGTATGGAGAAAAACAGCGGCATGTCGCAGTCCTGCATCTCCCAGCACCTGCAAAAGCTCCGTTCCGCCGGTGTGGTGACCGCCCGACGCAGCGGAAACGAGGTCTATTACTCCGCCGCCTCCCCGGAGGTGGCCCGGCTGATCGCCGCTTTGTTCGGAGAGGAGGCGGACAGCTATGTCCTGTGACATTTTGGTGATCGGCGGCGGCCCCGCGGGCCTCTCCGCCGCGCTGAACGCCCGGGCACGGGGCCGCAGCGTGCTGGTGGTATCCAACCCGCCGGAGGAAAATCCCCTGTGGCGGGCGGGACAGGTGGACAACTATCCGGGTCTCCCCGGCGTCTCCGGGCAGGAGATGCTCCTTGCCATGCGCCGCCAGGCGGAGGAGGCCGGGGCGGAATTTCTCGCCGGACGGGCGCTCAGCGCCCTTTTCATGATGGGCAGCTGGTTCATCAGCGTGGGTCCGGACATGTACAGCGCCAAAGCCGTGGTGCTGGCCGCCGGCGTGGCCCGGGGCAAAAAGTTCCCCGGCGAGGCGGAGTTTTTGGGCCGGGGCGTCAGCTACTGCGCCACCTGTGACGGCATGCTGTATCGGAACAGGCCGGTGGCGGTGCTGGGCTTTTCCGATTCCGCCCGGAAGGAGGCGGATTTCCTGCGGAGCATCGGCTGCGCCGTCACCTACTTTGACCGGCCGAAAAGCTGCGTCATCCAGGGCGGCGAAGCGGTGGAGTCCGTCACCTGCGACGGAAAGACCGCCGCCGTGGACGCGGTGTTCCTGCTGCGGCCCACCGTGGCCCCGGCGGACCTGTTCCAGGGCCTGGAAACAGAGAACGGGTATGTGACGGTGGACCGCCGCATGACCACCAACCTCTCCGGCCTCTTCGCCGCCGGAGACTGTACCGGCGGACCCCTGCAGGTGGCCAAGGCGGTGGGCGAGGGCCTCATCGCCGGCCAAAGCGCCGCTGCCTTTGTGGCGGCAGCGGAGCGAAATAAACCATGATGTAAAAACATGTAAAGGAGATTCCAATTATGGCAGTCAAGCATCTGAAAACGGAAGAATTTGTCGCCGCCGTGGACGCGGCTCCCCTGGCAATGGTGGATTTCTGGGCCTCCTGGTGCGGCCCCTGCAAAATGCTCTCCCCGGTCATTGAGGCCATCGCAGAGCAGTATGACGGCAAGGTGCTGGTGGGCAAGGTCAACGTGGACGAGGAGCCGGCCCTGGCCGCCCAGTTCGGCGTCATGAGCATCCCCACGGTGGTGTTCTTGAAAAACGGCCGGGAGTTCGACCGCAAGGTGGGCGTGATGCCCCCCGACGCCTTCACCTCCGTTCTGGAGAAGAACCTGTAAGCGGCAAAAACCGCCTGTCCCGGTGGGACAGGCGGTTTTCCTTTACACGGAAAGCACGGGGCGCCTTTCGGCGCCCCGTGCTTTTATGTTCGTTTATAGGCTTGCTCCGCGTATCAGCACTTCTCGAAGATGGTGGCAACGCCCATGCCGCCGCCGATGCACAGCGTGGCCAGGCCCTTCTTGGCCTCGGGACGCTTCTGCATCTCGTGCAGCAGCGTGACGATGATACGGGCGCCGGAAGCGCCGACGGGGTGGCCCAGGGAGATGGCGCCGCCGTTGACGTTGACCTTGCTCATATCGAAGTGCAGCTCACGGGCCACAGCGATGGACTGGGCAGCGAAGGCCTCGTTGGCTTCCACCAGGTCGATGTCCTCGATGGTGACGCCGGCCTTCTCCATGGCCTGACGGGAAGCGGGCACGGGGCCGACACCCATGATCTTGGGATCGACGCCGCCCTGGCCCCAGCCGATCAGCTTGGCCATGGGCTTGAGGCCGTACTTCTCCACAGCCTCGCCGGAGGCCAGCACGATGGCGGCGGCGCCGTCATTGATGCCGGAGGCGTTGGCGGCGGTGACGCGCTGGGTGCCCTTGTCGTCGGCATCCTGGGCGCCGGTGACCTCGAAGGTGTGGACGACCTGGGGATTGGGGGACTCGGGGCCCACAGGGAAGGCGCCGCGCAGCTTGGCAATGCCCTCGGCGGTGACGCCGGCCTTGGGGAACTCGTCCTTCTTGAACTCCACGATCTCCTTCTTGACCTTCACGGGCACGGGGACGATCTCATCGTCGAACTTGCCGGCGGCCTGGGCGGCCTCGGTCTTCTGCTGGGAGGCGGCGGCGAACTCGTCCTGCTCCTTGCGGGTGATGCCCCAGATGTCGTTGATGTTCTCGGCGGTGGTGCCCATGTGATAGTTGTTATAGGCGTCCCACAGGCCGTCCTTGATCATGGTGTCCACCAGCTTCTTGTCACCCATGCGGGCGCCCCAGCGGGCGTCGGGAGCGGCAAAGGGAGCGGCGCTCATGTTCTCGGTGCCGCCGCAGACGACCACGTCAGCGTCGCCGGCCAGGATGGAACGGGCACCCTCGATGACGGACTTCATGCCGGAGCCGCAGACCATGCCGACGGTGTAGGCGGGCACGGAATAGGGGATGCCGGCCTTGATGGAGACCTGGCGGGCAACGTTCTGGCCCAGGCCAGCGGTCAGGATGCAGCCGAACATCAGCTCGTCCACCTGCTCGGGCTTCACGCCGGCGCGGTTCAGAGCCTCCTTGACGACGATGGCGCCCAGGTCGGCGGCGGGGGTGTTCTTCAGAGCGCCGCCAAAGGAACCAATTGCGGTTCTGCAGCAATTCACGACATAGAGCTCTTTCATGATAGTCCTCCGTTTTTATAAAAATTTTTTGTTTGGAAGCGGTACGGGCACCAGCCGGTGGCCGCTGCCGCAAATGCTAACCAATGGGACCGGGCGGTGCGTTTTTGGTTTGTCAAACTTTAAACAGGATTGCTAAATTTTTGACAAATCAGTGGATACCTCACCACCCGCAAGTTTGATTATAGTGGGTTTCTCTTCCTCCGTCAATGGAAACCTATGGCATTTTTGAATTTTTGTTAAATCTTTGACAAAACAACGTCCGTTTTCGTCAAGTTGACGAAAACGGACGTTTTCATTTCTCCAGTGCCTCCCGGGAGCGGTCCAGGGCGGCGCAGAAGGCCGCTGTGTCCAAGTTCCGGTACGCTTCCGTGGTCCGGACCTCGGCCCCGTCCGCCGCCGCCTGCAGCCGGTGGTCCAGCAGGTCCTGCCGCACCGCCTCCGTGTCGTCGCGGAGCCGCAGCAGGATGGCCCACCCATCTTCCGTCTCCACGATGCCGCTGAGCTGCCCCTCCGCCAGGGCGGCGGCGGAGGCGGAAAGGCTCTCCGGCAGCGTACCGTCCGTTGGCAGCAGGGTCCTGGGATAGCCGTCCTCGCCGCCGGCGGCGGTGCGCAGGGCGGCGAGATCCGCCTCCGGGCTCCGGCTTGCGTTGAGGCCGGCGAAGGCCTCCGCCGCCCGGTTTTCCCCGTCCTCGCCGGAAAAGGTCACCATATCCACCGTGACATACCCCTGCTGGCGGAAAAATTCCGCCAGCTCTTCCTCCCCGGCCCACAGGGGACTGTTCGGCTCCTCCGCCAGGGCGCACAGGCGGAGGTATAAGTAATGGTCCTCCGACAGCGTTTCGGCGGCGGAGCGGTCCAGCCCCTGCCGGGCGAGGTACGTCTCCTCCCCGCCGGCGGCCGCGGTTTTTTCCGCCCACTCGGCGTCCATGGCGGCACGGTCCTCCGCCGTCAGGGCGCAGCCGTACTTCTCCGCCCAACCTTCCACGGTGGCATACAGGGCGGCGCTGCGAAGGGCCTGGTCCTTGGCGTAGCCGCCCAGGGTGCCGTCCTCCAGCGGCGCCGACCAATCCGGTTCGCCGCCGGCGGACCTGTAATAGTCCCGGATATCGCCGCAGACGGCCGCCAGCCAGTACAGGTACTGCCCGGCGGTGACCTCCCGGCCATCCACCGCGGCCACCACGGTGTCCGCCGCCAGGCCGGCGGTGCCGGAAAGGCCGGTCTCCGCCTCCGGGGCGGTCCGCGCTTTTTCACAGCCGGCCGGCAGCAGGCAGATGATGAGCAGCAGGGGCAGGATGGTTCGTCTCATGGCACTCAGACTCCTTCACGGGATGTCCCATCCTATGCGGCGCGGCTTTGGTTTATGCCCGCTCCTCCGACGCCAGCTTCAAGTCCTCCACCAGCTCCGTGGCGGACGCCAGCACGTCGGCGCCGGGCTTGAGCTTCAGCGTGATGGCCGGCGTGTCCCCGGCGGCCAGGGTCAGCCGCTGGCGGTACTTGGGCAGGCCGCACACCGCCACCAGCGCCTCCGGCCGGAACACGGCCAGCTGCAGCTTCAAAAGGCTGCCCTTCTGGGAGATGTCGCTGACGCCGGCCTTGGCGGCGGCGGAGCGCAGCAGCGCCACGTCCAGCAGGGCCAGCACGCTCTTGGGCGCCTCTCCGTAGCGGTCCAGCATCTCGTCCAGCAGGTCCGAGGCGTCGTCGTCCGTGCGGATGGCGGCGATGCGGCGGTACAGGTCCATCCGCTGCTCCGCCGAGGGAACATAGCGGTCGGGGATGTTGGCATTCACCGTCAGATCGGCGGAGCACTCCGTCTCGATCTTCTTCTCCTCGCCCTTCTCCTCCAGGACCGCCTCCTCCAGCAGCTTCAAATAGAGGTCGTAGCCCACGCTCATGAGGTAGCCGGACTGCTCCGGCCCCAGCAGGTTGCCGGCGCCCCGGATCTCCAGGTCCCGCATGGCGATCTTGAAGCCGGAGCCGAACTCCACATACTCCCGGATGGCCGCCAGGCGCTTGGCGGCGGTCTCCTGGAGCACCTTGCCCCGCCGGTAGGTAAGGTAGGCGTAGGCCCGGCGGGCGCTGCGGCCGATGCGGCCCCGGATCTGGTGGAGCTGAGCCAGGCCCATCTTGTCCGCGTCCTCGATGATGAGGGTGTTCACGTTGGGGATGTCGATGCCGGTCTCAATGATGGTGGTGCACACGAACACATCCGCCTCCCCGTCCACCATGGCCTGCATGGCCCGGGACAGCTCCTGCTCGCTCATCTTGCCGTGTCCGGTGACGATGCGCGCCTCCGGCCCCAGCAGTTTCTGGATGCGGGAGGCGGTGAGGTCGATGCTCTCCACCCGGTTGTGGAGGTAGTACACCTGTCCCCCCCGGCCGATCTCCCTGCGCATGGCGTCCTCGATGACGGCCCAGTCGTGCTCCAGCACGTAGGTCTGCACCGGCTGGCGGTCCTGGGGCGGCTCCTCCAGGGTGGACATGTCCCGCAGGCCCGAGAGGGCCATGTTCAGCGTCCGGGGAATGGGGGTGGCGGACAGGGTCAGCACGTCCACCTGGCGGCTCATCTCCTTGAGCCGCTCCTTGTGGGTGACGCCGAAGCGCTGCTCCTCGTCGATGATGAGCAGGCCCAGGTCGTGGAACTCCATGCTTTTTTGCAGCAGCTTGTGGGTGCCGATGAGCAGGTCCACGGCCCCCCGCTTGGCGGCGTCCAGGATGCGCTTTTGCTCCTTGGCGGGGGTGAAGCGGGAGAGCACCTCGATGCGGACGGGGAAATTCCGGAACCGGCCCACGGCGGTGGCGTAATGCTGCTGGGCCAGGACGGTGGTGGGCACCAGGATGGCGGCCTGCTTCCCGTCCAGGATGCACTTCATGACGGCCCGCAGGGCCACCTCCGTCTTGCCGTAGCCCACGTCGCCGCACAGCAGCCGGTCCATGGGCCGGGGCTTTTCCATGTCGGCCTTGATCTCCGCGATGCAGCGCAGCTGGTCTTCGGTCTCCTCGTAGTCAAAGGCCTCCTCGAACTCCCGCTGCCAGGTGGAATCCGGGGAGAAGGCGAAGCCCGGCTGCCGCTGCCGCTGGGCGTACAGGGCGATGAGCCCCTTGGCCAGGTCCTTGGCGGCTTTTTTCGCCTTGGTCTTCTGCTTGGCCCACTCGGTGCCTCCCAGCTTGTTGAGCTTTGTGCGCTCCTGGTCCTCTCCGCCGCCGATGTACTTGGACACCTGGTCCAGCTGGGTGACGGGGACATACAGGCAGTCGCCGCCGGCGTAGTCGATTTTGATATAGTCCTTTTCCACGCCGTCCACCGGCATTTTCTGGATGCCCGCAAACCGGCCCACGCCGTGGTGAACGTGGACCACCAGGTCGCCGGGAGACAGGTCCGTGTAGGACTGGAGCTTCTGGCGGTTGGAGCTGTTTTTCAGTTTCTGCCGCCTGTGGGGCGCGGCGGTCAGCTGCCCCTCCGTCAGCACGGCCAGCTTCAGCTGGGGCCATTCGCTGCCGGCGGACAGGGCACCCAAGGCCACCCGCACCTCGCCGGGAGCGGGCATGGCGGTGTTGGAAAGGTCCAGCGCCGCGGGGATGTCCCGCTCCTCCAGCAGCCGCTGGAGGTTCCGGGCCCGGGTCTCGCTGCCGCACAGCACCAGCACGGCGCTGCCGCTGGCGCGGTAGTGGGCCATGTCCCCCACGGCGGTCTCCAGGCTGCCGCCGTAGGAGGAGAGCTGCTTGGCGTTCACGGACAAAAGCCCCCGGGGCCGCAGGGGATACCGGGAGGTGGGCAGGGCGTTTTCCATGATGACGGGGAATTCCTCCAGAGCGGCGTACAGCTCCTCGGCGGAGAGGGTCAGCTTCGCCCACTCTCCCGTCAGCGCTCCGGCCTCCAGCAGTGCCTCCGTGTCCTGCTTCTGCTGAAGAAGGGTGGCCTTCACCCGGTCCTCCACCCGGCCGCTCTCGCACAAAAACACCACGCTCTCCCGCGGCAGATAGTGGACGCCTGCCGTCACCTCCGGGTAAATGGCCGCCAGGTAGCGGTCCGCGCCGCCCACGGCGGCGCCGCTGCGCAGACGCTCCGCGTCCTCCCGCAGGGTCTGGACCGTCCGCTCCGTTTTCTGCTTTTTCGCAAGCTTCTCCGCCTGGGCGGCCAGAGTGTCCGCCAGGCCGGTCAAGCCCCCCCGGGCGGTGTGGGGCAGCACTTCCGCCGCCGGCAGCACCAGGGCGGACTTCACATTTTTCACCCGCCGCTGGGTGCCGGGGTCGAACGTGCCCATGGAGTCGATCTCATCGTCGAAAAACTCGCACCGCACCGGCTGCTCCATGAGGGGGGAGAACACGTCCAGGATGCCGCCCCGCAGGGCGAACTGGCCCACGCCCTCCACCTGCTGGCAGCGGGTGTAGCCGGCGCAGACCAGCTGCTCCGCCAGGTCCTGCAGCTCCGCCCGCTGCCCCACCTCCAGCGTCCGGGACAGGGACACCAGCCGCTCCGGCGGCAGGGTCCGGGCGCAGAGGGCGTCGGCGGTGGCCACGATGACCCGGGCCTGTCCCCGGGCCATGGCGTACAGGGCCGCCAGGCGGTTTTGCTCCCAGGCCCGGGAGCTGACGGCGCCGGGCAGCAGCTGCCACTCCCGGCCCAGCAGCGTCACCGGCTCCCCGCCCAGCAGCGTCCGAAGGTCCCCGGAGAGCACCTGGGCCTCCCGCTCATCGCCGCACACGAACACCGCCGGCCGGTCCAGTGCCCGGGCCACGGCAGCGCCCACGCAGGCCCGCTGTACCGGCTGCAGGCCGTTCACCGCCGCCGGGCAGCCGCCCTCCTCCACCCGGCGGATAAGCTCCGCCACCTCCGGGATGGTATTCAGTTTTTGCAGTAACTGTTCCATAGGCAATGATAACCTCTGTTAAAATTTGGAAATTATAGGCAGGAGAAAGCGCATCCCGCCGCCAAGGGAGGGGGATGTGCCGTTCTATCTCTATGCGGGGAGCGCGGCAAATTTGCGTCTCCCGCGCCCGCGCTTTTCCGCCGCGGCCCTCAGTTGAAGTCGTTCATGGCTTTCTGGCAGCCGTTCTCAATGATGCACGCCGCCGCGTCGATGGCCCTTTCAAAGCTCTCCAGCAGCACCTTTTTCTCCGCCTTGGAGGGCTCGCCGATGACCCAGTCGATCATGTCCGCACCGCCGCCGGCGGGGGCGCCGGTGCCGATCTTCACCCGGGGGAAGTCCTGGGTGCCCAGGTGGGCGATGATATTTTTGATGCCGTTGTGGCCGCCGGCGGAGCCGGTGGGCCGCACCCGCAGCTTGCCCACGGGCAGGGACACGTCATCGTAGATCACCAGCACATGGTCGGCGGGGACCTTGTAGAACTGCACGGCCTCCCGGACCGCCTCGCCGGAGAGGTTCATATAGGTCTGGGGCTTCATGACCAGGCACTTGCAGCCGGCAAAATTCAAAATGTTATAGGCGGACTTGAACTTCACCTTGTTCAGCTTCACGCCGGCCTTTTCCGCCAGCAGGTCCACGGTGAGAAAGCCCATGTTGTGGCGGGTGTTGGCGTATTTCTGGCCGGGGTTTCCCAGGCCCACCACCAGCCAGTCCACGGCGGCGGATTTATTTCCAAACAGCATGTGGTTCTCCTTCCGGATAACGCCGCAAGGGCGGGGAAGTGACCTTCCCCGCCTTGCGCGTCAACATTCAGTATCGGTTTTCCGGCTCAGCGGAACAGCTTGGAGATAGAGACCTCCTGGTAGATGCGCTCAATGGCCTCGGCGAACATGGGCGCCACGGGCAGGTACTTGATCTTGTCGCTCTTGGCGGGATCGATGGCGGGGATGGTGTCCAGCAGGGCCAGCTCCACAATGGCGCTGTTGTTCAGCCGGTCGATGGCGGGACCGGACAGCACGCCGTGGGAGGCGCAGGCGTGGACGCTCTTGGCATGGCCCACTTCCATGATGGCCTGGGCGGCGTTGCACAGGGAGCCGGCGGTATCCACCAGGTCGTCGAACAGGATGCAGTCCTTGCCCTCCACGTCGCCGATGACGTTCATGACCTCGCACTGGTTGGCCTTCTGGCGGCGCTTATCCACAATGGCCAGGTTCATGTGGAGCTTCTGGGCAAAGGCGCGGGCACGGGCCACGGAGCCCACGTCGGGAGAGACCACCACCATGTTCTCGCAGTCGGCGCCGAACTTCTTGGCGTAGTAGTCCACAAAAATGGGGTTGCCGGCCAGATTGTCCACGGGAATGTCGAAGAAGCCCTGGATCTGGGCGGCGTGCAGGTCCATGGTCAGCACCCGGTCGGCGCCGGCGGCCACGATCATGTTGGCCACCAGCTTGGCGGTGATGGGGTCCCGGGCCTTGGCTTTGCGGTCCTGGCGGGCATAGCCGAAGTAGGGGATGACGGCGGTGATGCGGCCGGCGGAGGCACGCTTCAGCGCGTCGATCATAATGAGCAGCTCCATCAGGTTGTTGTTGACGGGGGTGCAGGTGGACTGGACCACGAACACGTCGCTGCCGCGGACGGTCTCGTACAGGGAGACGAAGATCTCGCCGTCGGAGAAGGTGCCCACCTCGGATTCGCCCAGCTTGGTGCCCATGAGCTTGCAGATCTCCTCCGCCAGCTTGGGGTTCGCGTTACCGGAAAATACCTTGATATCCTTACCATGAGAAATCATGTTCAACGCCCTCTTTCTCTATCTTGAATTTTTTGTTTATTTCAATTTTTTATTACGCTTTTCCATGCATCCGCCGGCGGCGGGCAGCCCAGTTCTCTTTGTTCTCCTGCCGGGCGCGGGCCACGGCCAGAGCGTCCGGGGGAACGTCCCGGGTGATGGTGGCTCCCGCGGCGATATAGGCGCCCTCGCCCACGGTCACCGGCGACACCAGGTTGGTGTTGCAGCCGATAAAGGCGTTGTCTCCGATGGTGCAGCGGTGCTTTTTGAAGCCGTCGTAATTAGAGGTGACGGTGCCGCAGCCGAAGTTGACGCCGCTGCCCACGTCGGCGTCGCCCACGTAGGTCAAGTGGCTCATCTTGGTGCCCTCGCCCAGCACACAGTTTTTCAGCTGGACAAACGCGCCCACGTGGCACCTGGCGCCCACGGTACAGTTGGGCCGGATGTGGGCGTAAGGGCCCACGTCGCAGCCGTCGCCCAGGGTGCTCTCGTTGACCTGGGAGGCATTGATGGTCACGTCATCGCCCACGGTGCAGCTGTTCACCAGAGCGTTGGGGCCGATCTGGCAGCGGCTGCCGATGCGGCACGGGCCCTGGAGGATGGTGCCCGGCAGCAGCACGGTGCCCGCGCCGATGGTCACCCGGGGGTCGATATAGACGGCGGCGGGGTCCAGCACGCGGACGCCGCCGCGGATATGGGCCTGCACGATGCGCCCGCGCAGCAGCCCCTCCAGCTCGGCGATGGTGTCCGGTCCGTAGACGGGCAGCCAGCCGGGGACCAGCTCCGCGGCGGTGACGGCGTTGGTCATTTTGGTTTTCCAGGCCTCCTGGAGCTCATAGCCGGGAGCGGCATAGACAAAGCCCGCGCCGGCCTCCTCCACAGGCAGGGCCGCCCGGGGCAGCACCAGCACCGGGTCCGGGCTGTTCAAAAATTTCATGAGGTCGCTTTGCTGCTCGGACACGGTCACATCCGCGTCCGCCGGGAAACAGGCCCGGGCCTCCTCCGCGAAGCGGGGGCCGCAGACGACAAAAAACCGCTGCACGCCATCGGCCAGCAACTTCTCACTCATCCATTGCAGGATCGGGCAGAACAAAACGGCTTCCAGCATCAGCGGCTTGGAGTGCTCCGGGACGGAGGAGTCCTCTTCAAAAAAGAAAACTGCACTCTGGGGGCGAACCATGGAAATCTCCTCCCTCTCACAAAAAATCAGACCCAAAGCGGTCAATCATTCGCTTTCGCGGGTCTATTATATCAAACTTTTGTGGGAAATCCAGTGTTTCCGGCGAATTTATTCAAGAAATTTCTCCGAAATCTCTCCGGGATTTTGCCGTTTTTTTGTAACAGGCAACGGTTCCTCTCTTTTTTCGCGTTTATTTTCCTGTTTTTTCGTCGTTTTGCAGAATTTCTCTCGAATTTGTCGTGGTTTTTTCTGAAAATCCGGAATTTTTTTCACATTATAGTTGAATTTGTTCACGCAAAGGATTACAATGATGTTCGCTTGCATGGAAAGGGGCGATTTCACCGAATTTATGCTTAATATTGTATTGGTAGAGCCGGAAATCCCGCAAAATTGCGGCAATATCGCCCGAACCTGCGCGGCCACCGGCAGCCGCCTGCACCTGGTCCGCCCCCTGGGCTTCGACATTTCGGACCGGGCGGTGAAGCGGGCCGGCCTGGATTACTGGCACCTGGTGGAGGTCTTTGACTACGAAAATCTGGAGGACCTGTTCCGCCGCCGCCCCGAGGCCGCCCAAAACGCCTGGCTCACCACCACCAAGGCGCCCCGCTCCTACGAGCAGGCCCGGTTCACCGCTGACAGCTGGCTGTTTTTCGGCAAGGAGACTGCGGGGCTGCCCCTGGCGTTCCGGGAGCGGTTCCGGGACCGCTGCATCCGCCTGCCCATGGTGTCGGAGGCCCGCAGCCTCAACCTCAGCAACACCGTGGCCGTCTGTGTCTACGAGGCCCTGCGCCAGACCGGCTTCCCCGGTCTGCAGGACACGGGAGAGATGGCGGAGATCTGAGGGCATACTATTCGCATCAACCGCAAATCCACGGCGTATCCCGCCGAATACTTGAAATAACCGACGGAGGTAATTTCCCATGAACTACAACAAAAAAACCGTCCGGGACGTGGACGTGGCCGGCAAGAAGGTCCTGCTGCGCTGCGACTTCAACGTGCCCCAGGACAAGGAGACCGGCGCCATCACCAGCGACAAGCGCATCGTGGCGGCCCTGCCCACCATCCGCTACCTGCTGGAAAACGGCGCCGCCGTCATCGCCTGCTCCCACCTGGGCAAGCCTGTGGCCACCTTTGAGTCCTATGTGAAAAAGCAGGTGGAAAAGGGCAAGGACGCGGATTCCATCAAGAAAGAGGATTGGAAGAAATCCCTGAAGAAGCTGAGCCTGGCTCCCGTGGCCCAGCGCCTCAGCGAGCTGCTGGGCCAGGACGTGATCTTTGCCCACGACGTGGTGGGCGAGGACGCGAAGGCCAAGGCCGCCGCCCTGCAGCCCGGTCAGATCCTGCTGCTGGAGAACACCCGTTTTGAAAAGGGCGAGACCAAGAACGATCCCGAGCTGGCAAAGGCTCTGGCCTCCATGGCGGACCTGTATGTGTCCGACGCCTTCGGCGCCGTGCACCGGGCCCACGCCTCCACCGCCGGCGTGGCCGCCTATCTGCCCGCCGTGTCGGGCTTCCTCATTCAGAAGGAGCTGGAGTTTCTGGGCGGCGCCATCGCCAATCCCAAACGGCCCCTGGTGGCCATCCTGGGCGGCAGCAAGGTGTCCTCCAAGATTGGCGTCATCAACAACCTCCTGGAGATCGCCGACACCATCATCATCGGCGGCGGCATGGCCTACACCTTCTCCGCCGCCATGGGCGGCAAGGTGGGCAACAGCCTGCTGGAGGCCGACTGGATGGACTATTCCAAGGACATGATTGAAAAGGCCAAGGCCAAGGGCGTGAAGCTGCTGCTGCCGGTGGACACCGTCTGCGCCGATGCCTTTGCTCCCGACGCCAACAGCCAGGTGGTCAAGGCCGGTGAGATCCCCGATGGCTGGGAGGGTCTGGACATTGGTCCCGAGACCGTGAAGCTGTACTGTGACGCCGTGGCCGACGCCGGCACCGTCATCTGGAACGGCCCCATGGGCGTGTTCGAGTTCCCCGCCTTCGCCAAGGGCACCGAGGCCGTGGCCGAGGCTCTCAGCCGCACCAGCGCCATCACCATCATCGGCGGCGGCGACAGCGCGGCGGCTGTGGAGCAGCTGGGCTATGCCGACAAGATGACCCACATCTCCACCGGCGGCGGCGCCTCCCTGGAATTCCTGGAGGGCAAGGAGCTCCCTGGTGTAGCCTGCCTGCTGGACGCCTAAAGGGCCCCGCGCCGGAAAAACAGGAAAATTTTTCTCTCCTCCCTTGAAAGGGTTGACAAATGTTCCGGTTTTTTGTATAAAATAGTAGTTTGCGCATCACAGGGGGCCGGATGAGGGCAATTTTCTCCCGCCGCGCCCCTCTGAACAAAAAATATCCACGCTGTTCGACCATACCGATACAGACATAAAGGAGACAAAAGACATGAATCGCAGATATCGCAAGACTGTCATCGCCGGCAACTGGAAGATGAACATGACCGCCACCGAGACCAAGAAATTCGCTGAGGACATCAAGAAGATCATGCCCCGCGCCAAGTGGTGCGAGACGCTGATCTGCGTCCCCGCCTGCAATATCCAGACCGCCGCCAAGGCCTTCAAGGACCTGCGCATCTCCGTGGGCGCCGAGAACGTCTACTTTGAGGAGAAGGGCGCCTACACCGGCGAGGTGTCCGCCGACATGCTGAAGGACCTGGGCGTGAAGTACGTCATCGTTGGCCACAGCGAGCGCCGCCAGTACTTCTGCGAGACCGACGCCACCGTCAACAAGAAGGTCCACGCCGTTCTGAACGCCGGCATGAACCCCATCATCTGCGTGGGCGAGAGCCTGGAGCAGCGTGAGACCGGCGTCACCAACGAGTGGATCGCCCTGCAGGTGAAGAGCGCCCTGTACGGCGTGCCCGCCGACAAGCTGCGCCGCTGCATCATCGCCTACGAGCCCATCTGGGCCATCGGCACCGGCAAGACCGCCACCGCCGAGCAGGCCGGCGAGGTCTGCTCCAACATCCGCGCCACCATCCGCGCCCTGTACGGCGCCCGCGTGGCCCGCGCCGTCACCATCCAGTACGGCGGCTCCATGAATCCCAAGAACGCCGCCGAGCTGCTGGCCCAGCCCGACATCGACGGCGGCCTCATCGGCGGTGCCGCTCTGAAGCCCGAGCAGTTCGTGGACATCATCAACGCCGCGAATCAGGAATAATTCTGTGGGAGGGAGTTTGCTCCCTCCCGGCCTCCCCCGCTGACCGGGACGGCCCGGTCCATACATTTTCGGCAGGCGCGCGTCCTGCCGAAAATGATTTCACCGGCTTCCCGCGGAGAGGGAGGGCTTGCGCGAAACGAGGTTTTTATGAACAAAACACCGACTACCCTTATCATCATGGACGGCTTCGGCCTCACCGGCGGCGTCACCGGCAACGCGGTCCGCGCCGCCCGGACACCCCGTCTGGACCAGTTTTTCGAGGAATTCGCCAACACCACGCTGAAGGCCTCCGGCCTGGACGTGGGCCTGCCCGACGGGCAGATGGGCAACAGCGAGGTGGGCCACACCAACATCGGCGCGGGCCGGGTGGTGTTCCAGGACCTGCCCCGCATCACCAAGTCCATCGCCGACGGTGATTTCTTCCGGAATCCCGCCTATATCCACGCCATGGACGCCTGCAAGGCCAAGGACACGGCCCTGCATTTGATGGGTCTTTTGTCCGACGGCGGCGTCCACTCCCACCTGGACCACCTGTTCGCTCTTTTGAAGATGGCCAAGGAACGGGGCTTGGAAAAGGTCTATATCCACGCCTTCCTGGACGGGCGGGACGTGTCCCCCACCTCCGGCGCCGACTTTGTGGCCCGGACCGTGGAGGCCTGCCGCTCCGCCGGCGTGGGCAAGATCGCCACCGTCATGGGCCGGTACTACGCCATGGACCGCGACAAGCGCTGGGACCGGGTGGAGCAGGCCTATGACGCCATGGTCTACGGCGAGAGCGCCCACTTCAACCCCGTGCCCGTGGCCGCCGTGAAGGACTCCTACGCCGCCGGCATCACCGACGAGTTCGTGGAGCCTGTGGTGTGCGACCCGGAGGGCACCATCTCCGACAACGACAGCGTCATTTTCTTCAACTTCCGCCCCGACCGGGCCCGGGAGATCACCCGGACCCTGGTGGACCCCACTTTTGACGGCTTCACCCGCCAGTACTTCCCCGTCACCTTCGTGTGCAACACGGAGTACGACGCCACCATGCCCAACGTGGAGGTAGCTTTCCCCCGGAACACCGTCCGCAACGGCCTGGGCGAGTACCTCAGCCAGATGGGCATGACCCAGCTGCGCATCGCCGAAACGGAGAAGTACGCCCACGTGACCTTCTTCTTCAACGGCGGCAGCGAAACCGTGTTCCCCGGCGAGGACCGGGTGCTGGTGGCCTCTCCCAAGGTGGCCACCTATGACCTCCAGCCGGAGATGAGCGCCTATGAGGTGTGCGACAAGTGCGTGGAGCGCATCGAGTCCGGTGCCTACGACGTCATCATCCTCAACTACGCCAACTGCGACATGGTGGGCCACACCGGCGTGTTCGACGCCGCCGTGCGGGCCGTGGAGACCGTGGACACCTGCGTGGGCCGCGTGGTGGACGCCACGCTGAAAATGGGCGGCATCGCCATGATCACCGCCGACCACGGCAACGCCGAGCAGATGGAGGAGGCCGATGGCTCCCCCATGACCGCCCACACCACCAATCCCGTGCCCTTCATCCTCTGCGGCGCCGGCACGGAGCTGCGCAAGGACGGCCGCCTGGCGGACATCGCCCCCACCATTCTGGATGTGATGGGCCTGGCCTGCCCCGCCGAGATGGACGGCAAGACCCTCATTGTGAAATAACGCTTCTTTCCAATCGTGAAAAGCGGCGCCCGGCGGGCGCCGCTTTCAGCTTGTCGAAAAAGTCTTTTCGACAAGCTGAAAGCAAGTTTTTTGAACTTTAAAAAGTTCAAAAAAACTTATGATTTAAAACGAAAGACACCCCTCCTGGGTTTCTTTCGTAACTATCTTCCTTCCCGTCGCACAAAGTTTTTTGTTTATTGACAGTCTGAAAGCGGCGCCCGGCGGGCGCCGCTTTTTTCTTGTATGAAATCCGGAAAATTTGTCCATACTTCCCTCAGACTTCATATTCTAGGGAGGGAAGATCATGGCAAATAAATTCAAGGACAGCCTGTCCGGCGCCGGCTTTTACGTCACCCTGGGCGTCTGCCTGGTGACAGCGGCGGTGTGCGGATGGTATTTGCTGCTGGACGATGACGACGGCAGCCAGGAGCCGCAGGCGCCGCCGGTGGAGGCCGCGGCGCCTGCGGAGGTCCCGGCGGAGGCCCCGGAGGCGCCGCCGGAGCCAGAAGCGGAGCCGGAGCCGCCGTCTGAGCCGGAGGCCGAGATACCCGCCGCCGTCATGCCGGAAGCGGTCATCACGGAGCCCGACGTGCCGGTGGTGGCGGAAGCGCCCCAGTTGGTGGTGTCGCCCCTCAGCGGCAAGGTGGTCACCGCCTTTTCCGTGGACCACCTGGTGTACAGCGAGACCATGGGGGACTGGCGGACCCATGACGGCATCGACATCTCCGCCCAGGCGGGCACCAGGGTCCTGGCCGCCAGCGCTGGCACGGTCCTGGCGGTGGAGAACGACGCCCTCATGGGCACCACGGTGACCCTGGGCCACAGCGGCGGCTACCAGACCACCTACGCCTGCCTCCAGGCCACCCCCGCCGTGGAGCAGGGTGATACCGTCACCGCCGGGCAGGTCATCGGCGCCGTGGGCACCACCGCCGCGGCGGAAAGCGCCCAGGGCCCCCACCTGCACTTCTCTGTCACCAAGGACGGTGACGCGGTGGACCCGGAGGTGTATCTGAACAAGTGAGCGCAAAGGCGCCCCGGAGCTTTCGCTTCGGGGCGCCCGGTTTTTCCCATGTTCAGTTCTTCAGTCCCTTCATCCGGGCGTTGGCGCTGCGGACGGTGCGCCGCAGGAAAATGGTGCTGAGGGTGACGGAGGCGATCTCCGCGATGGGGAAGGACCACCACACCAGCTCCAGCCGCCCCGTCCGGGACAGGAGCCACGCCGCGGGCAGCAGCACCACCAGCTGGCGGCACACGGACACCACCATGCTGTACAGGGGATTTCCGATGGCCTGACACACGGAGCCGGCGATGATGCAGAAACCCGCCAGCAGGAAGGAGATGCTGATGGTCCGCAGGGCGGGTACGCCGATGGCCGTCATCTCGGCGGAGGCGTCAAACAGGGACAGCAGCACATCCGGAATGGTCTGGAAGGCCAGAAAGCCCAGGCACATGATACCCACGGCGGTGAAAATCGTCAGCCGCACGGTCTTCCACACCCGGTCCGGCCGGGCGGCGCCGTAGTTATAGGAAATGATGGGCACCATGCCGTTGTTGAGGCCGAACACCGGCATGAAAATGAAGCTCTGGATCTTGAAGTAGGCGCCGAACACCGCCGTGGCGGTGGGCGTGAACACAAAGAGGATCTTGTTCATGCCGAAGGTCATGACGGAGCCAATGGACTGCATGACGATAGAGGGAACACCCACCCGGTAGATCTCCCGGGCCACCGTCTTGTCCCAACGGATGAGCCGGGGGCGGATATGGATGTCGGGATTTTTCTTCAGATTCATCACGATGGCCAGCACCGCCGCTACCATCTGGCCCAGCACCGTGGCCACCGCCGCGCCGGTCACCCCCAGCCGGGGCATGCCGCACAGGCCGAAGATGAAAACGGGGTCCAGCACGATGTTGATAACGGCGCCCACCAGCTGGGTGGTCATGGCCAGAACGGTCCGCCCGGTGGACTGGAGCAGCCGTTCAAAGCAGAACTGGCTGAACAGGCCCACGGACAGTCCCAGGCAGATGCGGGTATAGGCGGTGCCCATCTCCACGATCTCCGGCACGCTTTTGGCCTGGGCCATGAAGAACGCCCGAGAGAGGAAAATGCCGATGCAGGCGAATACCACGGCGTTGCACAGCGACAAAAAGATGCCGGTGCCGGCGGCCCGGTCGGCCATGTCCTGGCGCTTTTCGCCCAGGGAGCGGGACAGCAGGGCGTTGATGCCCACGGCGGTGCCGGCGCCCACGGCGATCATCAGGTTTTGAAGGGGAAACGCCAGGCTCACAGCGTTGAGGGCATTTTCGCTGATGCGGGAGACAAACACGCTGTCCACCACATTGTACATGGCCTGGACCAGCATGGAGATCATCATGGGAATAGCCATGCTGGCCAGCAGCCGGCCCACGGGCAGAACGCCCATCTTGTTTTCCCGGGGTGCCGCGCCTGCGGCGGAGGTCTGATCGTTCATCTTTACAGTTCCTTTCTCTATTATAGATCGGCAGAAAAAGGACGCGGCTCTTGCAGCCGCGCCTTTTTGCAGGTGCTTTTACTTCTTCAGCTCGCCGGTGGCCAGCTGCGTTAGGTAGGCGTTTAAGAATCCGTCCAGGTCGCCGTCCATGACACCGTCGATGTTGCTGGCGCACCCCACACGCCTGCGGCGTGCG